>CAOWNX010000008.1:3634-14306 GCA_948552115.1 uncultured Bacilli bacterium | reverse complement strand
TGAAAATGGCAATCCATAATGGAACGTTGAGCCTTATGTTCATACAAAATATCTTCATGAGCACACAAATTACGATAATTCGCTAAAATTGGTAACCATATCAATAAATTTTCTGCCTTCACATTAAAGAACTCAGCAACGGCTCTTTGATCTTCACTCTTTAATATGGAATAAAATTCTCCAACAATTCCAAAAGACAAAATTTTAACAACAATCCACAAAGGAATATAACCATAATGTTCAATATAATGTTGTGTTGCTTGATGAGAACCACCATTCACTCGAATCTGTCGTTTTAACTTTTTGAGTAAATCACCTACTTGTCGTTTCTTCTCCACATCACGAACAAAATTCTTTGGATTTAAATATTGTTCCTCTCGAATTCCATAACGCATAGACAAATGATAAGCCATGATACTTTTGATATTATTTTCAATAATAAGTAAATTACGAAATAAAATATTACGAATATGACGATCAAAATAAAATAAAGAATAAAGCTCATTAAAAGTTGTTCCTGGAAGAAATACGCGATTTGTATTACTTTCTAAAAACAAATGACGATATCCACTTAAGAAAAAATAATTTTCTCGCAAAAGAATTTCTTTCGCATAATCTTCATCGGGTACTACGAGACCTTTGTTTTGCAAAATATGAATTTGTTCATCTAATGTCTTAAATATCTTCTCCACGTAATAATCACCCCGTATTATTTTTAAATTATATCACAAAGCTCCTTATCATTCTATATTTTTTACGTGAACCTTATGTTATAATTTTGTGAAAGGTTGGTGAAAAAATGCCTTCAATAGTTACACACTATCTATTTTCAGAAGCTATAATTCAAAAAACTACACCAAAAATTCAAAAACATTTAAAAAACAAGCAAAAAACATATCATATTTTTGCTCAAAGTTTCGACAATTTATTTTATTACAACTTATTAACATGGAAAAAAGGAAAACAAATTCGAAAATTAGGAACAAAATATCAACAAGAAAACTGTAGTGAATACTTTCAAAACATCATCCAAAATATCAAAGAACAACAATTACAAGAAAATTCTGAAATTCTATCTTACTTATATGGATCCCTTACACACTACATACTAGACCGAAACTGTCATCCATTTATTATCTACCAAGCAGGATGGATCGACGCATCAAACCCAAATTACAAATATCGAGGAAATCATGAAAAAATAGAAGTTTCCATTGATGCCATCTTATACAAAGAAAAAAGAAAATCTCCGCTATACAAAGCCAAATTAAGTGATACACTTTTACCCAAAATAAAATTTTCAAAAACCTTAAAAAATTTAATAACTCAAACCTATCAACAAACGTTCAACCAAGAAAATATGGGTTCTATTTACGAAACAAGTACCAATCAAGGACACTATATTTTAAAATACTTTGTTACCGACCGCACGGGAATCAAAAAAATAGCATACAAAATATTTGATGAAATCTTCACAAAAAACCTCACTATGTATCAATACTTAAGTTTCCACACAACAAAGCCAGATATCAACATTCTAAATCGCAATCATGAACCTTGGTTTCATCCAACGAATAACACACTAAAATACACCACATCATTTGACGATTTATTAAAAAAAGCAGAAAAAGAAACACTAGAAATCTTTAAAGAAACAGAAAAAGTTCTTTACAACAAAATCACTTTAAATGAATACTTAAAAAAACTAAAAAATATTTCTTATACCACAGGCATGAACTGGAGAAAAAAAACTAAAATGAAATATTTTAAAAATTAAAACTTTGAATCGCCTCTGCTAAATACTTTGCAAACTCTCTTTGATAACTTTCTGTTACCAATTTTTTTCGTTCTGCCACATTAGACAAAAAACCACATTCAATCAAAACTCCTGGAACCGATAATTTCGAATACATATAAGTTGAACTCGGTATCTTTTTGATTTCTCGATCATGGTGCAACTTTGAATTTAAATACTCTTGAATATGTTGCGCAATTTTTTCGTTTAATTCATTCTTGTTATTATAAAATACTTGTGGTCCATCATACCTTGCATCCTGTAACACATTCAAATGAATCGATAAATATAAATCCGCATGACTTTCATTCATACGCTTAATTCGACCATCAAAATCGCTTTTTTTTCGATAAAGTGCATTAGGACTTCCTAAATCATAATCACCATCTCGCGTATAAAATACGGTTGCACCATATTTTGTTAACTCTTCTCCTAAAAATTTTGTGATTGACAAATTGATATCCTTTTCATAAACGTTCCCTACAACACTTCCTGGATCCACTCCACCATGCCCAGCATCTAAAAAAATCACTTTTCCACTTAAAGGCATATTAGCAAATACATTTGGAAAAGAAAGGAAACAAACAAAAAGAACAAAAAAAACAAATATCAACAAATCATATCTTTTCATATTAAATTCTATGATAATTTATTTTTTTCATTCATTAAATTCAATTGATTCAAGAGATTGCTAATTTCCAAAACTGGCAACTCATAATCTAATTGTTTTCTTAAAATAAAACAATACCAATTAAGCGTTACTCGTAAAGTATAAATCAAATGGATAATATTCTTCTCAATATTTGGAAAATATAAATTTTTAAATTCTTTCAAAATTTCTGAATTTTCTGAAAAATTCATTAATCGAGAAAAATCATAAAATGGATCTCCAATAATAAAATCATCATAATCAATCAAATAAAATAAATCCTTATTTGGATGATAACAGACATTTACAATAGTTAAATCTCCATGAATGTAGCAGGTAGACACATTCAAAAAATAATCTTGATTTTGGTCTATGATATCTAGAACCATTTGTTTTTGATTTTTCGTAATTGCTTGAAATGCTAGAGCATGATCTAAAGATTCTATCAAAAGATTTCTAACATATTCATACCAATTAGCACCCTTTGAATCAAAATCAATATAATTACAAGACGTTGCGTGCAATCGACAAATACACTCATACAATCGTTGTGCACATCTTTTTGGAGAATCTACAAAATCATTAGATTGAAAATATGTTAAATCATGTCCACCAATCCCACCATAATAATTTAACACTAACACATTACCATCTTGACTTAAATATCGAAACTCAATCAATTTTCGATAATCATCCTCTAAAATATTCAATCGTGATATATATTTAATAATTCGTGATTTTTTAATAAGAACCAAATAAGTCTCATCATGAAATGTTACCTTCACTTTACTACTTCTACCATAATTTTGAATCTCATGTATTTGAAAATCAAAGCGTTTTTGAAAAAAAGAATACTGTAATAAAAACTCTCTAACATTTTTCATAGCTAAAACCTAAAACAAATGATTCAAATTTTTACTTTTGATATCTTGAAGTTCAAATCGGTACTTCTGTCCATTTTTATTAACTTCTTCCAAAAACATATCATAAGGACGAATCCACACCTTAGAGTTTCCATATAAAGATCGATAAATAACACACTTTTCTAAAGTCTCACTATGAAATCCAATATCCTCTACTAAATACAAATCCCCACTATAATGTCTATAAATACCTTTTATTTTAACTTCCATCATCATTCTCCTTAATAATTTGGATTCTTTATTTGATAAAATACTTCTTCTATTTCAAACGAATCTCTTTCTTGATAGCCACGAGTAAAGAAAACAGGAACTTCTTTCACATAATAATCTTGAATTTCCATCCGTTCCAATTTTTCTAAAAAAGACTCACTATAATTCTCCACAAATGCCTTAGGTCCATTTTTCGTATCTTTAAAATACACTATTTTCTTCATCACTCCAAAATTTTCTTCAAACTGAATATATTGTGGATTTTCCTCTAATCCTTTTAATATATCCAAAACACGTTTCCGATAAACAAGTGGAAAATCTTTTAAACAAAACAAATTCGTAAATTCCTTTACTTGTCCAATATAATAAAAACCATCTGCATCTTCCAGACTTTTATACCCTATCGAAAATAAAACTTGATCTTCCTCTAAAAAACTTTTTAAAGTATTTACATCTTCTTCTGTATAAATCGGCATGATAAAATCTTTTTCTGGAATTTCAAAAAATAAATTTTTACGAAACTTCATACTATCACCTTAAATCATCATATCATAATAATGAAAAAAATGATTAAAATTCATCATTTAATTTTTCACTCAAAAAATCAACAAGTGAAAAAGATTTGTTTTTAATCACTACAGAATTTACATTCTTATTATTTACCAAAACGGTTCCAAAAAACAAATCATAAGAAACGCAGCATCTTTCTTCTATAACCACAGAATTATTTTCTAAAGTAATAGAAGGTATATCATAAATAAAAGCCAATTCACTACCAATATTTTTTTCTTTCACGCCAAACTTATGACCACAATAAGAACAAAAATGAATTCGGTGAGGAGTAAAAGCAAACTTCCCATTATCTGAATGTTTACACCCACAATGCTTACATACAACTTGTTCGAGAGAAACAGAATGAAGAAATGATAATAAAATACCTCCAAAATCTTTGTAAGTCAAAACAGAATTCTCATATATAAAAACTCCAGAATACTCTTTTTGATTAATATATATTTTAGGTATAAGGCTTTTAAAAATATCTTCATATACAATTTGAATACTATCAACAGATGTCTTTAAAATATCTAATGGATGAAGAAACATTTCTTTATTAGAACAAAAACATTCTTCTAACCTTATTCCACGATTCGATGCAAAAGATTTATGAATAGTACAAAAAAATTGTGGAGTACCATTTCTTAATTTTCCAATATACTTGATATTACATTTCATAAAAAACACCTAAAAAAGTATATCATAAAAAAACAGAGAAAAACTCTGTAATTAGTGCTATTTGCCTTGGTGTGACGCTAACACATAACGCTTACCTAAATTACTGTAAATTACTAAGAATTTACGGCACATAACAAGGACTTACTGATAACACCACTATTATATTATGCAAAAATTTCCTTGTCAATACTCGTTTCTACCTATTTCAAAGGAAAAATAAATTCATTAATAATATATTTTTCTTGTTTTAACCTATTCAGTTCATTTAAAAAGCAATTATTCGAAATCAAATTTGTAAAATAAATATTAGCAAACACATCTGCAATCTGAATCAATTCTTTTCTTTCTGATTGGCAGTAAGAAACAGAAAAACTTTCCTGTATTCGATCACCTGTTACCATCTCTATATTTAGATACTCTTCTAAAGTTGCTTTCGTATCCGTTTTAACGTTTCTTTCATCAATAAACAAATAATTTTCTGTAGATTTGATCAATTGATATTTTGTAAAATGTTCTAGACTTAATTTAATCAAATAATTAAACGCTCTAGACGTATTTTGATAAAAATGCGATTGCACTTCTCGATTATCACAAACGATATAAAAAATTTCAAATAAATGATTTTGACAAAAATAATGAATAAATTCTCGCTTCATTTTAGAAGAAAAAGAACTACCTTTTAATTCCTTAAATTTCCCATTTTCATAAAACATTTTTTGTTCCTTATCCAATTTTCTTAAATCATCGATATGACAACTCACAAATCTTTTATATACTCTTTTCAACTGCTTCTTATTTTTAGGCATAATAATACATACAACAAAAAATTTATTCTTATAATAATTCAAATACTTTTTTGTCATACTTCCAGATTCATCGATATAAAATGTATTCATGAAATACCGCCTTTAATGAAATTAATTATATCACAACCGAAAAGAAAAGCACCCCAAAAAGAAATATTTATATCATAGAAATTTTACAAACTATAAAAATCCACAAGAATAATTTTACATAAAAAAAGCTCGCAAATACGAGCTTTTGAAACATTGAAACGTATAAATCTTAACGTTTTGAAAATTGTGGAGCACGACGTGCTTTTTTAAGACCATATTTCTTACGTTCTTTCACACGTGGATCTCTTGTAATCATTCCTGCAGCTTTCAAAACCTTACGGTAAGCATCTTCTCTAGATTGATCCGTATTTGCATCAAATTCCATCAATGCTCTTGCAATTCCTAAACGAATCGCACCAGTTTGTCCAGAAAATCCTCCACCCTTAACGGTAACAACAATATCAAAACGATTTTCATTATTTGTTAAAACCAAAGGTTGCTTTAAATCCATTACTAAAGTTTGATAAGGCATATAATCATTAACATCTACACCATTCACTGTAATATTTCCAGTACCACTTATTAAAGTAACTTGTGCACTTGATTGCTTTCTACGTCCTGTAGCTTTCCAACTTTGCTTTGCCATGAATTACCCTCCTAATCTATTTTTAGTTCTATAGGTTTTTGTGCTTCATGTTTATGTTCACTACCACGATACACAAATAACTTCTTACCCATAGCTCTACCAAGTCTATTGTGAGGAAGCATTCCCTTAATAGCTCGTTCCATCATTTCTTCTGGATAATCATTAATCATTATCTTTGCATTACGCTCACGAAGTCCTCCTGGATAACCACTGTGATTATAATACATCTTGTCATTTAGCTTATTTCCAGTAAGAACTACCTTATCTGCATTAATAACAATAACATAATCTCCACAATCTACATAAGGAGTATAAGTAGGTTTATGTTTTCCTCTTAAAACAGTAGCTACCTTTGTAGCAATACGACCAAGACTTTTTCCACTTGCATCGACTACATACCAATTACGTTCAATATTTTCTTTTTTTTGTAAAAATGTGCTCATAACTTTTTCCTTTCACCGTCCATTTCTGTACTCGCTTTCCCAAGGCTTATATAGAAAAAAGACAAATAAAATGTACCGATTAAAATTATATGCGAGATGTTGCAAATTGTCAAACAAAATAAGGAAATTATTTCAAAAAAACAATATTTTTGACAAAAAACAAAATTAATCCAAAAAATATTCAGAAGAATAGACAACATCCTCAAGATATAATCCATTACTGGGAGCAGTTGAAAAACGTTTTTTCAACGATTGATCAGATAATGCCTCCTTTACTTCCATAATATCTCGTTTACCCATTCCAATATCTAATAATGCCCCAACTAAATTTCGTACCATATATCGATAAAAACTCTTTCCAACAAAAATAATATCTAAAAATTGTTCTCTCTGCTCAAAAAGGATATCAAAAAGAACTGCTTCATAGTTTTCTCTTGTACCACTTACAAAATTTTGAAAATTATGAACTCCTACAAAAAGCTTACCAACTTCCTTCATTCGTTCCACATCCAAATCTTTTAAAAATAATACATAATCATACAAACAAGGATCATAATCTCCCAAACAAATACGATAACGATATCTCTTTTGCTGTGCAGAAAAACGTGCATGAAATGAATCTGTTACTTCTCTACATTCCAAAACTTGTATATAAGGTGCTAAATAACGATTAAGTACATGTTGTAACCCTTTAACGGGAATCGAGTGCTGTAACGAAAAATGAACACCTTGTCCCTTCGCATGAACTCCACGATCCGTCCGTCCTGCACCCTTTACTAAGACTTGCTCTCCATCGATACATGATAATGCATCTTCCAAACTCTTTTGTACAGTAGGACAATCTTGCAATCGTTGAAACCCAAAAAATTTACTGCCATCATAAGTAATCCGAATAAAATACTTCATAATCGTTCCCCATTACTAACACTTCGATAAATTGCTTTTAACACTTCTTTCGTTTCAATATAATCTTCCATATGAATTCCTTTGTTTTTTAAACTCTCAACATAAGAAATAATAATTGGTTTACTTACATACTGATAAATTCTAGAATCATAAAAACTAGAAATCACTTCATACTTATTTTTCATCCATAAATAAAACTCTGAACTCATTCCAAATAAAAAAGAAATATCTTTTGTAAAAACAAGAACACTTTTTCCATACTTTGTTAATTTTAAAAAAAGTTTTTGATAATAACTCCGACTTTTTGCATAAAAACCTTGTTCAAAATCAACAAAAACAAATACTTCACAACGAGATAACAATGCTTCAACAAAACGAAGCTTTTTCATTTCTGTATAAGATAACTGACTAATATTATTCTCTAATATTTTAGGACTTAATAAAACCATCCGACAAGCATCTGAAAATTTAGAAACGGAAAACGGATGAAAATGCTTTTCAAAATACTTTTGAACACGAATATTTTGAAGATATGGTTCATTTGTAATATAAGAAATTTTAGAATTATTTTTATGCTTTTGAAAAGACACTGGAAAATTAACACAAGAAACAATACTGTGTTCCTTTATAAAACTCTTTAATTGGATTTCCATAAACGATTAGTCAACTCCCTTCCATTTGTTATAACAGATTCTAATAAACCATAACTTTTTAATTGCAATGATAAATCTATATAAAAAGGTAAAGAGAAACCTAATCTTCGAAGTAACTTTTCTTCCTGCAAAACTAATAAAGTTTTTCCCTCTATTAAAATACCCTCTCTCCCCATAACAACACAATAAGGAAAAAACATCAAATCTTCCATATTACTAGTCACAAAAAAAATTGTAATATTTTGTTTATGTAAAAAATCAAATATTTCTTTCTTTTGTTCCAGATTCAAAGAATACATTATATCATCCAAAAAGAAAAACTTAGGATGATAAAGAATCTCTTTCAAAATAAGAACTTTCAAACGAAAAAAAGAATTCAATTTTTGAAAAGAATATTGAAGATTTTTTAATTTTAAAAATTGATGAACCAATAATTTATCCTTTTCATTTAAAGTAAAATAATCCAAAAAATCCATAATTGTTGAAGAAAAACGTTTATGCAAACTAAGAACTCCACGACAAGGAGCATCTCTTACTATTTCACCAGAAAAAGTAACATTTCCTAAAATTGCCTTTAATAATAAAGATTTTCCAACCCCTTCTAGTCCAATCAAACAAACATCTTGCCCTTCCAAAACAGAAAAAGTAATATTTTGAAAAATATTATTAGAACGTAATGATACACCAACATTTTGTAAATTTATTCTTTTTTCCATAAAATCACTTCAGCATATATTCTAATAGATAACCAAAAAAAAAGAAAGAAAATCTTTCCCTAATTTGATGTTTTTGGAATTTTTATAATAATTTCATTTGGTAAAGAATACATATACTTTTCACGAGCATAACGAGCAACATAATCAATATCATGAAGTTTTGTAACCTCGGAATTCAAAGACTCCTCTTGTTCCAATAAACCTGTATACTTCTCATTTAATTCTGCCAACATCGTTTTATTCTTAACAATCTGTACCCAGTCCTGAAAAATCGTTCCTACAAACAAACCCAGAACCAAGACAAGAAAGCAAGAAAAAACACAAAGTCGACGTTTCATTTTTTTTCTAGAAACTCGTTTCTTCATTCCATTCACCTATCATTAGACATTATATCATTTCTGAGATTTTGAATCAACGAATCGACGAAACTTTACATGATTTTTAACATGAGGATACACATACTTTTCAAGACCATAACCAATCATCGTAAAAATCACAAAATATAAATGAACAACTCCTTGATTAATATAATAAATAAGCAAAATATAACACAACGAAATATCTAAAATAAAAAGAAAAGTCAATAAATAACGAAACCAACCTTTCAAAGAAGAAATAAATCCATAATGGAATCGACTTACAAAAGAAAAAAAGATACCAAAGAAAAAAGAAAAACTAAAAGATAATAATTGAAGTGAATTGTCCATTACTTAAATAATTTTGCCAAAAAAGTTTCTTCTTTCAACTTTTCTTTACTTTCTAAATACGTAAAACTATTAATTTTTCCTTTGATTCGTACATTTCCATCATGCGTATCCAAACGAAGAATTTCCAAACCTTCACCTTTTAAAAGCAAAGCTCCCATCGTTGTTTCAAGCAAAAACTCTTCATTATCAAAACTACTAATCTTTTTTACACCACTTAAATAAATTTGTCTACGATCCATAATCTTTACTTCATGATTACTTGTTATAATCTCTTCTATATTTTTATCCATAATAGCCTCCTAAAAAAGACTATGCAAGAAAAAGATTATTATGCCAAAAAAAAGACTATCTTTTCGATAATCTTTATTAGCAAAATTCTTATTCAGCAGTTTCTGCTTTATTAAATTCTTCAAAAATTGCTTCTTCAAACATCTTACGAACATCTGGATTAATTGGATGTGCAATATCTCTATAATCTCCAGTTGCTGTTTTTCTACTTGGCATCGCAATAAAAAGACCATTATCACCTTCAATGATACGAATATCATGAATAGCAAAAGAATCATCGATTAAAACAGATGCAATTCCTTTCATTCGAGAGCCTTCTTTTTCTATTTTACGAACGCTAACTGATGTAATTTTCATACTTACACTCCTTCTAAAGTTTTAATCAAACTTAAATATATCATATAGCAGATAATAATTGAAATCAATACATTTTTACATATACTTTACTTGAACTTCACCCGTAATTACATCTGCATAATTAAAACTCTTTTCAATACCGTTCACTTGAACTGTAAAAATATAAGGATACATCTTCGATATACGACCAATAAAATATTCCGTTTTATTTCGAAGACCATAAACAGAAATTTCTACTTGTTCATTTAAATGCTTTCTCATTTCATTTTTGACTAAATCAAGATTCAAAAAACCATCCTTTCATCTGGGA
>CAOWNX010000008.1:0-3624 GCA_948552115.1 uncultured Bacilli bacterium | reverse complement strand
CAACATACATAACACCATTACACAAAAGGCCGCCCATACCATCTTTACCATATTTTGTTTTATCAAGAAGTCCTACTACATCAATTTCCTTATTTCGTTCACTCATTGCTATGGTAGAAGCAATAATTGCTGGATCTAAAGCATGAATATTAACACGTTTCGGACTCGATGCAAAATTCGCACCAGCTTTAATTAATTCCTCATAATTACTTTGACATGCCCCAGCAATAATAACTAACTTCTCATGACTTTTCTCAAACTTCCGAGCTTCTCGTACAGCCTTCACAAAATTTTCTGTATTTTTATAATTTCGTAAATCGTGAATATCTCCTTTTTTCTTATAATATGCATCATGTCCAGTAATAATCACAATATCTGGTTGATATTCCTTTAGTAACATCTGAATCTTAAAAGGAATCTCATTTTCACTTAATTTTTTTCCCACAGCAAATACTTTATTTTTTTTATAAAAGTTTAAGCAACGCTCCAAATATTCACTATCACCATCAATATGCAAAATACGTCCTGGCAAGTAGAAAAAATCTCCACGCATCATTTCTTCTTCTTCAATTTTAATATCTGTTACAAACTCATCTTCCTTAGAAGGATTTTCTGTTAAAACCAAATCATCCAAAGAACTATCTGCATAAAGACGAACATTAACCCCTTTTAAATAACAGATATCTCCTTTTATATTTACTACTTTAAACACAGTATCATTTTGATAGCTATTTCGAGTAACATAATCACCCTTTTTTATATCCATAGTATCACCACTATAATATATGCAAAAAGCCTAAGAAATTGTTGAAAAAAATTATTCCAAATAAGTACTCGTATGAGAAGGTGAAATATCATAACAACACAAATATGAATTGGTTTCAAAATATAATTATTCTTTCTTATTTTAAGAATTGAACTTTTACAATAATTTTTTTGCCAATTTAAACCACCAGAAAAAACAATTTACTTCAAAAACTATAAATTTAATGCAAAGAAAATATGTTCAAAAACTTCTAAAGGTAATTCCTCTGCTCGCACCATAGAAGAATAATGATATTTTTCTAATACAGGAAAAATAACATTCCAATCATACTGTTTTAAATTATTATGAAGAGTTTTACGTTTATTAGAAAAACAACACTTTAAAAATTCAAAAAATTTCTTTTCATCTAACTTCTTAGTTTCCTTTCGTATAAATTTAACAACTGCACTATCTACCTTTGGAACAGGATCAAAACAAGTACGATTTACCAAAAATTGTGTTTCTACTTCGAAATAATAGTTTAAAAAAACGGTAAAATATCCATAATCTTTCGTACAAGGCTTTGCAGAAAATCGATCAGCAACCTCTTTTTGAACCAATAATATCATCGAAGAAATGGAAATTCCAGAAGATACCAAATGCTCAATAATAGGAGTTGTAATATAATAAGGAATATTTGCAACAACATAAAAGTTTTGATAAGTAAGTAAAGAAAAATCATTTACCAAATCACTCAATAAAAAATCTTCATATTTCACATTTGAAGTAAGTTTAGAAAGAATTGGTTCCATACGAGTATCAATTTCATAAGCAAAATAGTGACAATTTTTTTCTAACAAATACTTTGTCAAAGCACCCTTACCAGGTCCAATTTCTAAAATAACATCCTCTTTTGTAACAGAAATTGTATTAGAAATTCGTTTTAAAATTTCTTCGTCTTTCAAAAAATTTTGCCCTAAACTCTTTTTTGCTGGTATCTTCAAAACAATCACGCTTCCTAAACAAACCTTAACAAAAAAGTCAAAAAAAAACAAGGCTAATTCCAACCTTGTCTTAATACATCATAAGTAATAGATTTTCGACCAATATGATTTTTGGCATACTCTTCACTAGGAGCCAACAAATCCAAATCATTTCCTAACACTCCACGGTCTAAAACAATTGCGACAATTGGATCCTTTGATAACCCAGAATGATTAAATCTTACAATCGTTCCACATGGTAAATTACGACTAGAAGCTACAATACGAACTGTGCCATAAATTGGATCAATATAAGTATCCGTTCCATCTTTTACGTTATAACTTGGCTTACAAGAAAGAGTACCTCCACACAAAGGACAATCGGCCCCATAACCAGTTAAATCCCCAGTATAAGTATCCTTCGCACTATAAATATCATTTTTGATATCCTCTTCCAATTTCAAAGCCATCGTAGATAAATTAATCGTTCGATTCGTTGCATCATTTTGAAACTTCGTTTCAATAAAATCATTACTTGATTTCGCAACCAATAATACACTGACAATAATACAAGCACGAATTACTTGAGAAGAAATACGTTTCATATTTCTCAAAAGTACCACCTCAAATTCTTGTAAAAGTATCTTATCATGATTTATTCAATTTGTCAAAAATAGCGTAAACATTATCCGTTGTAACTTTTTCCACTTGACAAATAGGAATTTTTAGTTCTTCAGCAATAAATTCTGCAATATCTCGAATATATTTTGGAGAATTTTGCTTTCCACGATTCGGATGTGGAGTTAAATAAGGACTGTCTGTTTCCAATATAATATAAGGAAATATTTCTGGTAAAATTTCTTTCAACTTACAATTCTTAAAAGTAATAACGCCATTAATTCCTAACTTAAATCCCATATCAATGTATATTTTAGCAGTTTCTAGGCTTCCAGAAAAAGAATGAATAACACCCTTCACTGAATATTTTTTTAAAATATCAATTGTATCTTGCGTAGCATCACGACTATGAATCACAACAGGTAATTGATACTCTTCTGCCAATTTCAATTGTTCTTCAAAAATTTCTTTTTGTTTTTCTTTATTCAGTTCTGTATAATGATAATCTAATCCAATTTCTCCGATTCCTATAATTTTATTATGATGAAACATCTTCTTCAACAACAAAAAATCATTTGATTGAAAAGAATCAATTTCTTCGGGGTGTATTCCAACTACTCCATAACAATTTTCAAAGCTAGAAAGAATAGACAAAACTTCAGAATTTGAAACACGATCTACACCGCTCACAATATAATTTTTAACACCACAATCTTTAGCATCCTCTAAAATTTCATTCAAAGAAGAATAATATTCAGAATATAAATGACAATGCGTATCCCACAAATTCATTATGGTTTTAGTACTCTTTTCTTAGGTAAATCGATTTTTTCCACAAAATTTTCTTCTGATACATTTTGCATATCGCTTCCATGAACATTAATAGATTTTTCTTCCATTTGATAATCTTCTGGAAATTGATGAGAAAAACGATAACGATTTGGATCATTTTTCTTCTCCTTTGATTGATACAACTTTTGAAATGCAACCACAGATAAAGTCCCAATCACTGCATAAAAAGCTGTTTTCTTTAAACTGAATTTTGACATAATATCTCTCCTTTTAAAATTCTTACTTATTGAATTCTATTCGTTGAAATAAAATTTCAGGATGATTTAGTTGATATGTTAACTCTTTTTCATAAAAAATACTAGTACAATTTTGATTTAACTGTCTTAAAATTTCAGCACTTGTATGAGGCATAAACGATTCTAAAAAGATAGCAGAAACACGAATTGCTTCTAACAAGTGATACAGTATAGTCTCCAAACGGTTCTT
>CAOWNX010000007.1:14898-15118 GCA_948552115.1 uncultured Bacilli bacterium | reverse complement strand
CATATAGCGATGCTAATAGTCCTTGTTCTGGTCTTCTTTGTAAGGCAAATTTTTGATTGTATTCTAATATAATAATTGTCTTTTGTTCTATTTTTCTTTGTAATTCTTTCTTTTTGTTTGGATAATTTAACATGGATTGATGAGAATAACTTTGACAAAGAAAGAAAATGGGGCATTCTTGACATTTGGGAATTCCATTTGGAAGACATATTAAGGCTCC
>CAOWNX010000007.1:0-14888 GCA_948552115.1 uncultured Bacilli bacterium | reverse complement strand
TGATTTGTTGTAATATTTGAAAATATTCTTTTCGTATGGAGCTTTTCATGATATCTCGTTCATCTTCTAATAATCGTGTCATTACTCTTAAAACATTTCCATCAATTGCAGGTGTTTTTAGGTTGTATGCAATGGAGCCAATGGCCCCTGCAGCATAAGGTCCGATTCCAGGAAGTTTTTTTAATTCTTCATAGTCTCTTGGTAGTTCTTGTAATCCTTTTTCGGCTATTTCTATGGCACATTTTTTTAAGTTTCTAGCTCGCGAGTAGTATCCTAGACCTTCCCATAGTTTTAAGAGTTTATCGTCTTTTACTTTTGCTAAGTCGTGTAGTGTAGGTAACTCACTTAAAAAGCGTTTATAGTATTCTTTTACTGTTTCTACACGTGTTTGCTGGAGCATTATTTCAGAAATCCATATTTTATAAGAATCATTTGTTTTTCTCCATGGTAAATCTCTTTTTTCTTTTTGAAACCATTCAATTAAAGGAACTACCATCTCTTGTAATTCGATTTCTTTTTTCATTTTTATTGATCTCTCATTTCATATTGCAGAACACGGCATTGATTATCTAAACGAAATTTTCCTTCAAATATTTCCTTGCGAAATAGATATGGCGTGAATAACTTATTTTGTTCAAATTGTTCTAAATTAGTTAATTCTTCCATATCAATCCATTCAAGTTTTCCTTCCTTGCTTTCCGTCAATGTACCTTCAAATTCTTCACAAATGTAGACAAAAATGATACCTTCGACGGAATCTTTCCAATAAGATATTCCTTGTAATTTGATATTATGAAGTGTTAAGCCAGTTTCTTCTTTATATTCTCTTAAGATACAGTCGATTGGAGATTCTCCACTTTCAAATTTTCCTCCAGGTGGTGCATAAACGTGACCCCATTTTTTGGAAAATTTTAGCATTAATACTTGATTATCTTTTTTTAAATAACAAACTGTGGCATTTTGATGTGTAATTCTTTTCTTTTCTACTTGATATACGACAATTCCATATTTTTTTATTTCTTCTGGAGTATAAAATTTTTGAAATGACTTTACCACATCGGAGATACTTGAATATCTAGATTGAAAATCTGTTTCAAAATGGGCTGTAATCGCTTCTTCTAATGTATTGTAAGGTTCTATTTCTTTCACTTCCATAAGTATTGTTTCGTTTTCTTCTGGGTATTTTCTGAATTCGATGACATCCCCTTTTCGAATTTGTTGTCTTTTTTCATCATTTACACGATATTCGCGAATTTTCTCTCCATTTTTCATTCGAAGAAATGGGGATTCGTGTAGTCTCATTACAATCTTCATTTTTTCACCTACTACATGTTAGTATATCATAATTTAATCTTCTATTTTTTACGATTCCATTTTAACTTCCTTTTTTACAGTGGATTTCAATTATATTTGGAATTAGTTTTAATCCTTTTTGAGAGTTGTCAAGTACAATACTTACTACAATATATGTTCCTGCTTGTTCTAAAAAGTGCGTTAGTAAGTTGGAACTGTTATTGGTTTTTCAAATCTGGTACTTATTAATAGTATTTTTTTCATTTTATACTCTTTTCTATAAGAAGTGTTCGAAATTTATTCCAAAATTTTTGAATTCGTTTTTAACTTTTCTTTTTTCTTCCATATTTCCAATGTGATATTGAAATATTTTATTTCTAAAAACGATATATTGGATATTATTTTTTTTTAAATCGCAATACCATGGTCCAACTTTTTCTGACTCTTTTATTAATATTTTAGAAATTATCTCTGGTAAATTTGGAAACTTGTTTTAATAATTCATCCAATTTCTTTTTCTTGTAAATCATAATTCCATAAACTTAGTTTTCCATTTACTGGTATCGGTACAATTTTTTTGGTATGTTCCAGTTGAAAACCATATCCTTCCCAATCCGTGTGTTTAATGATTGAATGATAGATTTCTGGTTTTTTCTTTTGTAAGAATTCTCTTGTTTTGTCATCTATTTTGATACAATCTATCAGATGGGATTGTGCTATGATGTAACTAGTTGGATATTCTAAATTTAAGTGTTCATATCGTTTCATTGCTGATTTGTCTATCCCTTTTCCAGCATGAATTAAAATTGGCCCACGATATTTAGTTTTCCAAGTACGAAACTCATATTCTTTTAATCCTTCGGCGATTAATGTTGCAAAGGGTTGTTTGATTGTAATTACTTTCATTTTGTTCTCTCTTTCTTTTTTTATCTCATCAAAAACAATAAGTAAGAGAAAGATTTTGTTATTTTTTCTCAATTATTTTTTGAAATATAGGATGTCTTAGAGATCCTGAATTGGTTCGTTCTAAGTATTTTACAAGACATGTATATTTTGGTACAACAAATTGGAAATTAGTAATTTTTTTATCAAACGGATTGGATGATAATGTTTTTAATTTCTTTAATTTTGAAATTATTGGATTTTTTTTGGCGACTGTTACTTTTCCTACATAGTTTAATTTCTTATTTTGATATTCTCCTAGTAAAAGTGATATGACATCGTTATTTGGTTTTTCTTGGTATCCACCAATATAAAATATTTCTTGTTTTTGATGTTTTATTTTTATCCAAGAGATGGAACGGGTATTTATTTCATATATACTGTTTTTTTCTTTGGCAACAATTCCTTCTAATTTTAATTTTTTGGTTTGGATGAATAGCTCTTTGCCATTTTCAAATGTTTTTGATTTGCAAAAAAAATTCGTATCTTTTAATTGATTTAATACTTCTTTTCGCTTGATTAATGGCATAGAAGTGATATCTTTTTCTTTGTATAATATATCAAATGCTATAAAAATGACAGGATTTGTTTGACTATCATACTTTGTTTTTTCAGGGTTGCAATGAATTCGTTCTATTAGTTTTGAAAAGTTAGGACGATTTTTTTCAAATAAAGTGATTTCTCCATCAATAATCATTTTTTGGGACGCGATTTTTTTTATTTCTTGAAGTTCTGGAAACTTCTTGGTGATGTCTTTTCCATGGCGATTTTTTATTACTATTTGTTTGGAAGTGATAAATAGTAGTGCTCGAATGCCATCAAATTTTATTTCATATAAAAAGTTATTATCCGTAATCATTTTTTCTGAATTAGTTAATAACATAGGAGTCCATATCGTCGACCAAAGATTCATGATTTCTTTTTTAAGCTCTTTTCTAACGCTTCCATTAAATCGCTAACTTGTTTTTTTGGTTTCTTTTTTTCTCCTTTTACTTTTTTCCCATTCTGCTTTTCTTTGATTGCTTTTTGAATGTTTTCTTGGTATTCGTCTTTATATTTTTCTGGTTCAAATGAACCTTTTAGTGAGTTGATTAATTCGATTGCTAAATTTAATTCTTTGTCATTTAATTTTCCATTTAATTCTGTGGTAGGAAGGTTTACTTCTTCTTCAAAGTAAAGGGTTGTCAAGATAATTCCAGTTGGTGTAAATCTTAAAATGGCATAATAGAATTTGCTTCCAATTACTAATTTACAGAGTGCTACTTGTTTGGTTTTTTTTAAGGCCTCACAAAATAGGTAGTATGCTTTGGATTTGGTTTCAGCATTTAAACAATAGCTTTTTTCAAAGTAGATGGGATCTATTTCACTAATCGGGATAAAGGCAGTGATTTCAATTTCTTTTTCTGTCTCAGGACGTAGCTTTTCGATTTCTTGTTTATCAAATGTCAAATATTCTCCTTTTTCGACTTCATATCCTTTTATTATATCGGTTTCTTTTAATTTTACTTTACAGAGCGGACAAAATTTGACATATTGGATACGATGCGCACATTTTTTATGTAGTTGATTAAATGAAGTGTCGTTGTTTTTGATGGCAGGATTCATAATTACGGGGATGTTTACTAAAGCAAAGGAAATGTTACGATGGATATTTGGCATAGCACTCACCTACTATTAGTATTCTATATTTTCTCCTTTTTTATCCATAAAAAAAGAAAACTTTTTTACTCGTTTTCTAATTTTTCAATAGCTTTTTTGGTTACTTCAATTGCTTTTTCACGAACTTGTTCTACAGCTTCTTGTAAAACTGGTTCACTTTTTTTCTTGACATAATGTGCTAAATCTTTACATTCTTTTTCGATTTTCTTTGCTTTATCCTTTACAATTTTGATTGCTTTTTCTTTGTCAAGATCTTTTAATTCGTTTTCTATTTTTTTTATTTTTTCGTCGACATATTCTTTTACATCGTCCATTTTGATGTCTTTTACTTTGTTTTTTAGTTCGTCTATTTTCTGTTTTAATTCTTCTCTTGTTTCTTTACCACTTTTTGGAGCAAATAAAACTCCTAGACCTGCACCGACTGCTGCTCCTACTCCGAGTGCCGCTACTGTTTTCTTTTTCATTTTATCACCTAACCTTTATAGTTTTATTATATGGTTATTAAGTTGATACGTCAACTTTTCCAACAAAGTTTGACATTTTTTTCGTCAACACTTTTTGTTGACTCGTCAAAATCTATTCTATATAATACTTTTAAGAAGTGATTGTATGAAACCGTTTTGTATTTATTTTTTACTTTTTTTCTTATATTCCTTTTTTGGTTGGATGTTAGAAGTTAGTTGTAAGCTTATTAGCGATAAGAAATTTATCAATCGAGGATTTTTAGTTGGTCCTTATTGTCCGATTTATGGATGTGGAGCGATTGGTATTACGTTACTTTTAAAACGATATTATAATGATCCATTTACGCTTTTTGTGATGACAATGGTATTTTGTTCTATTTTAGAGTATGGTACAAGTTATTTTTTAGAAAAATTTTTTCATACGCGTTGGTGGGATTATTCGCAACGAAGATTTTCAATTAATGGAAGAATTTGTTTAGAAACTATGATTCCTTTTGGTGTTTTGGGATTAATTATTATGTATTTATGCAATCCATTCTTTTATGGTTGGATTCAAAAACTACCTGATATTTTGCTTTATATCATTAGTTTTCTTCTAATTTTTGGAATGATTATTGATATTTGTGTTTCTTTTAAAATCATGTCTAGTTTAACTTTGATTTCTTCTAATATTCGAACAGATTCTACTGAAAAAATCACGAGAATGGTTCGGAAAGAAATTATGAAGCAAAATCAATTGTTACAGAAGCGTTTGATTAATGCTTTCCCAAAATTAGAAATTTTATATTCCAAAGGAATAGCTCGAAAAGAGAAACGGAAACAAAAGAAAAAATCCTAAATGGATTTTTAAAGGAAAAATTTTTTTATTTTTGGATATCCAGAGCTTAATAGTAAAATACAAGCTAAACTCAATAATAATCCTGCAAAAACATCACTAAAATAATGAACTCCTAAGTATACTCTACTTGTTAAGACAAGTCCTATGATGCCAACAAATGGTATGGTTATGATGATTTTTATTTTGGTTGGTAAGTGTGATTTCCAAAGAAAAAAGATTAAAAGTGAAAAAAAGGCAGTAGAGGACATAGTATGTCCGCTTGGAAAGCTATATCCCGTTTCCACTACTAAAGGGTTAATGGTAGGTCGAGGTCTTTTTATTATTACCTTGATTACATTATTTAAAGCTGCTTCTCCTAACATGGCAAGCGTTATAAATGATTTGTCAAATTTATCTTTTAGAAAGAAATAACTAATGAAAACGCCAAAAGCAATTCCAATTACACTACCAAATATTGTTATTATTTTCATAAATTTGGTATTGGTTGGATTGATAAAACGCGAAATTTTTTCGTATATCAATTGATCTAAGGAATTGATTTTTTTCGTCTGTACTGTATATAAAATAATTATAAATAAAATGATGCAAATACTAGCTATTATTATTTCAATTATATTTTTTTTCATTGTTTTCCCCTTTATTCAAAAAATACTTCATGCCATTTTAGGAAACAATAGATATTCCAAACTTTTCGGTAGTTATCTTTTTTTCCACGACGATGATTGTCTAATAATTTTATGATATATTCTTGATTAAAATACTTTTTGGCAGTGTTATTTTGAAACATTTTCTGAATTTCTTGGTAAAAGTCTTCTTCTTTCATCCAATCACGTATTGGAACAGGAAATCCAAGTTTTTTCTTTTTATAAGATTCATTGGGTATTACTTTTTTGGCAGCATCTCTCATCGCTAGTTTGGTTCCTTTTTTGGATACTTTGTAAGAAAATGGAAGTTTGCTTGCTACGTTATATACTTCTGTATCAATGAATGGAACACGTCCTTCTAGGGAATTTGCCATTGTCATACGGTCTGCTTTTTGTAAGATGTCTTTCATTAACCAAAAATGGATATCAATGGCTTGCATTTTTACAATATCATTTTGATTTTTGAATTCATCGTATACTGTTTTTGTTATTTCTTTATTTTTTAAGGTAATGGGTATGTTAAGTATTTTTTTGCATTCTTTTTCTCCGAATACACGATTGACTCCAATGTAATTCTCTTCTAATGATTCACCTCTACGAACAAGAAAGTTAATTCCTCTTATTTCTGGAAGTAATTTGCAAAATGAGGAAATGGCATGACGAATAAAAAATGGAATTTTATTATACCAAGCAAGGTCAATGTAAGATTTGTAGGTGTTGTATCCTCCAAAGAATTCATCAGCGCCTTCTCCTGATAGAACGACTTTTACATCTTTCCTTGCAAGTTTTGAAACAAAGTACAGAGCAACGGTTGCAGGATCACTGGAAGGTTCGTCCATATAATACATGATATCTGGAATGATTTTTAAATATTCTTGTTTGGTAATTTTTTTGCTTTTGTTTTTGATATTTAATTTTTCAGCAAGGTCTTTGGCATAGTCAATTTCATTATACTTGGGTATATCATATCCCACGGTATATGTTTTGTCTGGATGTGCTAGAGATACGATATAGGAAGAATCGACTCCACTGGAAAGAAAGGATCCTACTTCGACATCACTGATTTTATGATGTTCTACAGAGTCTTTCATGATAGTAGCAATTTCTTCTACTGATTCTTCATAAGATTTTTTTTCTTCGTTGAAGTTTAAGGAAAAATATCGTTCTATTTTACATTTTCCTTTCGCATATAATAGATAATGACCTGCATCTAAACGATTTACTCCTTCAAAAAAGGTTTCTGTTGTTGGAGTAAAACTAAAAGATAGGTATGCTGGAATTAATTTTTCATTTAGCTTTTTTGTAAATTCAGGATGCTCAAAGAAGCATTTGATTTCTGATGCAAAGAGGAAGTTATTTTCTGTTTGATAGTAATAAAAGGGTTTGATTCCAAACGGATCTCTTGCACCAAATAAAATTTCTTTGTTTTTGTCCCAAATCACGAAGGAAAACATTCCACGTAGTTTTTTTGGTAAGTCCATTCCCCATTCTTCATAACCATGAATTAATACTTCCGTGTCACAGTTTGTTTGAAAGGTATGATTGGTTAGTTTTTCTTTTAATTCTTGGTAATTATAGATTTCTCCATTAAAAACGATGACAATATTTTTATCTTCATTAAACATCGGTTGAGTTCCATTTTCTACATCAATAATGGATAGTCTTCGGTGTCCGAGTGCTATATTTTTATCGGTGTAATATCCTTCTCCATCGGGTCCTCGATGTTTTATTTTATCGGTCATTTTTTTGATAATTTCTTTTTTCTTTTTTTCTGTTCCAATAAATCCTGTAAATCCACACATTTTATTCACCTTGCTTTCTTTTATTTTATCATAAATTGAGAGTAATTATTTGAAAAGCTAATTTTTGTCTTTTCTTTTCTTATTCTTTTCATGTTTTAATATTTTATCATAATCTTTTCTTTTTGTAAAAAATGGCTATAAAAAAATCAGGCATTTCCTGACTTTATTCTTTGATTAAGGATAGATTTACTTTTTCTTTTTCTAAATCTATATCGAGAACGTAACATTTTATGATTTGAACAACATGAACGATTTCTTTTGGGTCATTCACAAATTCTTTACTTAATTTTGATATGTGAATGAGTCCATCGTTGTGTAGTCCAATATCCACGAATGCTCCAAAGGAAACGACATTACGAATTGTTCCTTCCAGTTCCATACCTATTTTTAAGTCTTTGATTTCTAAAATATCACTTTTTAATAATACATTATCTAGTTCGTCTCGACGGTCTATTCCTGGATGGATTAATTCTTCGATTATATCCTTTAATGTATATTCATCAGTATTTAATTTTTGGCACATGGAGGCAATATCTACTTTTCTTAGAGTTTCTTTAAAAATATCTTGGTCTATATCCGCTAGGTTTAAGTTACATTCTTTTAATAAATTTTGAGCAATTTCATAACTTTCTGGATGAATTTTTGTTCTATCTAAAGGATTTTCACTATCTGGTATTCTTAAAAAACCGATACATTGTTCGAATATTTTTTCTGAAATACCTTTTAGTTTCTGAATTTCTTTTCTTGATTTAAATGGCGTTTTTGTCTTGTACTCCATAATGCTATCAATGGCTTTTTTGTTTAATCCAGAGATGTATTTTAATATGCTAGAACTTGCTGTATTAATATTTACTCCTATATCGTTTACTATTTTTTCAACAGTAAAGGTTAAGGCATTATTTAAGTTTTTTTGGTTTACATCGTGTTGGTATTCTCCTACACCAATACTTTTGGGGTCAATTTTAACGAGCTCTGAAAGTGGGTCTTGAATGCGTCGTCCAATGGATATCGCACTTCTTTTTTCTACTGTTAAATCTGGAAATTCACTGATAGCTAGTTTACTGGCAGAATAAACACTTGCCCCTGCTTCACTGACTATATTGTATTTTACTGGAAGACCTTTAATGGATTCGGCAACAAAGGTTTCACTTTCTCTAGATGCAGTTCCATTTCCAATTGCGATTACATTTACATGATATTTTTGAATTAAGTTTCTTAGAATTTCACAACTTTTTAATTTTTCATTTTTTGGTTCGTGTGGATAAATGGTACTGATTTCTAATACTTCTCCAAAGGGATTTAATACTGCTAATTTGCAACCAGTACGAAATGCTGGGTCAAAACCTAGAACTACTGCATTTTTAATTGGTTTGGTAATTAATAAATTTTCTAAATTTTCTTTGAATGTTTCTATGGCTAGATTCTCTGATTTTTCGGTTAAATCAGAACGAATTTCTCGCTCAATACTTGGTAGAATTAATCGTTTTAAGGAATCTTCAATGGCATTTTGAACAATTGATACAACAAAGGAATTTGGATTTTTGATGATTTTTGTTTCTAAATATTCGATGATTTTTTCTTTTTCATAATCTAAGCTTACATTTAATATGTTTTCTTTTTCTCCTCGATTTAAGGCTAAGACACGATAATGTTTAATGTATTTGATTCGATCTTGAAATTCATAATACATGTCATAGGTCTTTTTTTCATCTATCGCATTTTTTTTCAGTTTACTGGTAATCAACCCATTATTATAAATGTAAAAACGGATCCATTTTCGGTAATATGCATTATCACTAAACCATTCACTTATGATGTATCCAGCACCTTCTATGGCTTTTTCTGATTCCATATTATAACCACTTGCTAATTTTTCTATTGAACCTGTCATAGGGAAGCTCATTATTTTTTTAGCTAGTGGCTCTAATCCTGCTTTGATGGCTTCACTTGCTTTGGTTTTTTTCTTTTCTTTAAATGGTCGATATAAATCTTCTACTTCATTTAGTTTTTCACAAGCTTCTATTTCATGCTTTAATTCTTCAGTTAATAAATCTTTTTCTGCAATTAAACGGATGACATCTTCTTTTCTTTTTTCTAAATTACAAAGATAAAGATATTCCATGTCAATTAATCGTATTTGTTCTTCATCCAAAGCTCCTGTAACTTCTTTTCGATATCGAGCTATGAAGGGAATGGTAGATCCACTCTCTAGTAATTTTAATACACTTTCTACTTGTGTTGGTTTAATGTTCATTTTATTGGCAAGCGATTTTATAATTTCCATATAGTCCTCCTTAAAAATGTTTGGAAAAGAAAAAGATAGAATTGTCTATCTTGCTTCAATGGCTATTGATGCACTAATTGTTTTTCCCATATCTCCTGATTGGTCTTGTTCAGTATTGCGATAGGTAATTTTTAATGTAAAGTTTTGTGTTGCTCCAGTTGGTATGGTTAAATTATCTTTTAATACGGATGAACTTGCTGTAGATGGAAATGTATTGTTATCTGCTTCGCTAATAAGTGTTTTACCATCTTGTGTTAATGTAATAATTAAATCTTGTTTGTTAACAAATGAGTTTGTAATATCTTTCCATAATAATTTAAAATTAACTGGTCCTGTACTTCGATTTGATAAACTAAAGTTTTTTGTAACGGTATCTCCTGGAATTAAATTGTCTCCCGTAATGGTTCCATCTTTTAATCCAAATTCTGACACACTTCCTGTTATTAAATTCGTTGTATTGTCTCCTCTTCGATCTATTACGCTATTGGTAAAAAAAGCATATGTTCCAGCAACTACTAAACCAATTAATACAATTATGGAAATAGAAAAAATTGCAATTAATTTTTTTGTATTATCTTTCTCTTTTTGTGGTTTCATATTATTCACCTATTCTCTTTTTATTATCTTAAATTATTCTTCATTTGTCAATTAGTTTTCCATTTCTTTTGCTTCGTTAATGCTTAATTTTGCAGAAATGTTTTTTCCAATATCGATTTGATTTTGTTGATAGGTTAAAATGAATTTAATTTCTAAATTTTCATGTGGCTTTACTTCTGTTCCGTCCATTAATTTCATTTCTTCTGTTGGAAAAATTTCTTGAAATACTTTTTGTTCTTGGTTTAAAAATATTTCATAACTTAATGAAGAGGTGTCACTTAAGTCATTTTTGATATTTGTAATATCTAAATCATAATTTTTGGTTGATTCGGAATCATTTTTGATGTTTAAAACAATTTCTTTTTTGGCATTTTCCGAAATTTGAAAAGAAAATTCTTCCATTCGTTTTTCAGCTATTTCTCCACCACTTTTTTCTTCTTTTTTATTCGCACCTTTATTTATTTTTTGAATTCCTAAAAAAATGGCAATTAATATTAAAATTCCTACTAAAATGATGCGAATTGATTCTTTTGATGGAATGCTGTCTTTTTTTGCCTTTTTATTTTTTGTTGTTTTTGAATGCTTTTGTGACATTTTTTCACCTACTTTCGCCGACTAAAGCGAATTGCTGCACTTGCTCCTTCGGCTGCAGCAGTTACGATTTGATATACTTTTTTTATTATGATATCTCCTGCAGCATATATACCAGGAATTGTTGTTTCATAATTTTCATTAACTTCAATGTATCCTGCTTCGTTAGTAATTCCAAGTGAGCTCGCAAAATCTGTTTTTGGAGCATAACCAATATATATAAACAAGGCACTAATTGGAATTTCTTTTTCTGTATTTAAAATAATGCTTTTAATATGTTCATTTTCTTCTTTAATTTCTGTAACTTGGGAGTTATAAATTATTTCTATATTTTGGGTATTTTTGATTCTATCTACTAATTCATTATCACCACGGAATTCGTCTCTTCGATGAATTAAATATATTTTTTTTACAATGTTTGCTAAATATAAAGCTTCTTGTAACGCACTATTTCCGCCACCAACGACGGCAATTTCTTTTCCAGAATATAAATATCCATCACAAAGGGCACAAGTACTAATTCCTTTTCCAATTAATTTTTCTTCATTTGGAAGTCCTAATAAAATTGGGCTTCTTCCCGTAGCAATTAAAACATTGGTTGCAAGATAGGTGTTTTCTTTTGTTTTTACTTTTTTGATATCTCCTTCCACTGTAATTTCAATTACTTCTTCCATTTTGTAGGGAACATTTAATTGCGTGATTTGTTCAAATAATTGGTACGAAAAATCTGGGCCACTAATTTTTGGTATTCCAGGATAGTTTTCGATGGTATCAATAGTATTGATAATTCCACCAGGTCTCATTTTCTCAAGCATTAAGACATTACATCCACTTCTAGCTGCATAAACTCCGGCACTAATCCCAGCTACACCCATTCCAATAATAATTGCATCGTATTTCATTTTAACCTCCTAAAATCTGATTGATTCATGGTTTTCTTCACTGTATAACCCTTCAAATTTACTTTTTCTACTTAATACCATGAAACATAATAGTCCAATTACAAATAGTATTAAGGATATGATTTGTGCAACACGAAATCCTCCAAGCATTAAAGAATCGGTTCGTAATGTTTCAATAAAGAATCTACCAAAACTATACCACATAAGATAAATACAGGTGAGTTGGCCGACTTTTAAGTATTTGTAATGTCTTACAATGAGTAAAATGATTACTCCAATTAAACACCATAATGATTCATATAAAAAGGTTGGATGGTAGTAGTGACCATTGATATACATTCCTTCTACAATAAACGTTGGAATATGATATCCTTGAAGAATTGCAGCTGTTGTTTCTATTCCATGAGCTTCACCATTAAAAAAATTTCCCCATCTTCCAATGGCTTGAGCTAGTAATACTGATATTGATGCCATGTCCGTCATTTTAAAAGTGTTTACTTGATATTTTTTGCAATATAGCGCCATGGTAAAGAACCCTAAGATAATTCCTCCATGTATTGCTAAACCACCTTCCCATATTTTAAAAATTGATAAAGGATCTGCTTGATACAGCGACCAATTAAAAATAACATAGTAAATGCGTGCCCCAATAAAGCCTGCAATCAATGTCCAAAAAAATAAATTAAAAACAAAATCACTTGGATAGTTATGACGTTTTGCTTCTTTTTGAAGTAATATATATCCTGCAATTACTCCAAGTAGTATTAGTACTGAGTACCATTTGATGTCAAAGTTTCCAATCGAAAACATTACTGGATTCATAAGTTTGTCCTCCTACTATATTTTTATTATACCATTGTTTATTCGAAAAAAAAAGAAGAGAAATTTATCTTCCCCTTCCTTGTTCTAAATCTTCTTCTGGTATAGTTTTAAAAGTCTCTTCTTGATTTGGCATTGGTATCCATGGTTGTTGTTTTTTTCTTCTTTCTATCATTGCAAGAAATTCTTGAACCGAATAATATTTTGGAACTATGTTTTCTTGTTCTTTTTCAGATGTTACTACTTTTACTGGGACTAAATTTCGATCTAGGGCTGCTTTGATGTTTTCTTTCGTACGATATAATTTATTATCTATAAATACTACTCCTGCGATATCCAGTAAATTTTCATATTCTGTGCTTAAATCTTGATTCAAATATCCTAAGACTTTCTCACAATTAGAAATTGTAATTTCATTTAATTTTTGTTCGAATTTCTTCATTTGTGGTATTGATGCATCAATGGCACAAGTAACTGATTTGAAAACTCCCATTGAGTCTATATAATTTAATTTAATATTAATTGGTTCCACTCCACTTTGAATCAGTTGTTCTGCTTCTTGGGCAGTTTTTGCAGATTTTTCTGGAAATTCTATGGATGCAAAATATGCTGGATTAAATTGTTTGTATGATACATTTTCTCCTAATAAGCTTATTGCTTTTTGATAGATTTCTTTTTTCTCTATCGTTGGTGGGTTTTGATTTTCTCCTTCTTTTCCACGGTTAAATAATTTACCCCATAGCCCTTTTTTTCCAATATTTTCGTTTTGTTTTCTTTCTTTTTTCTTTTTCTTGATTCCTTGAAGGCACTTTTCTTTCATTTCTTCTAATTTTTCAAAGGATAATAGTTTTCTAATTTTTGATACTTTTCTTCGTTTTACGGTTGCTTGATTTACTAATTTGTCATCATGGAATGCACTGGAGATTAAGTATTTTTCAAAGGAATAATCTGGATGAGATTTTAAAAACTTGATTACTTCTTCTTTCGTGAAAAACATTTCTGAACTTTTACCTTCTATGCTACTTATTAATTGATATCCTTTTATTCTACCTTTGGTAGGTTTTCCATATCTTAAAAATTCGATTTTACTGTTTTCAGAAAATAAGTCATTCATTTTTTCTATTTTCTTGTTATTTAATTGAAGTAAATGCTCTTTTTTATTTTCAATTTTTCTTTTCAGCAATTGAATTTCTTCTTCGGTTAAACCTAATGTTAATAACTCGTTTTCATCGATTTGATAACGTTCTAATTCTTCTATTGATAATGTTTCTAATTTATGTATTTCAATATAGTTTTCTAGATGATATTTGACATTTGCTTCTTTCAAAGCATTAATCCAACGACTTTGGTATTCTTTAAATTCTTCTTCGGTTAATTGTTCTTTTAAGTCACTTTGTTCATAAGTCAAATGCATTGCTTTTGAAAGTTCTCTTTGTATTACTTCATGACTCATTTCATTTATTTTTCGTGATGCTTCAGAAAATAGATTTCTAACTTTTTCTATATCTACTTCTTTTGGTGGAAGAACTACTTTTAATGCTTGTTTGATAGAATTTATTTCATCTTGTGTTAATGTGATTCCTTCAATTTGAACTTCTAAATTATTTAAGGCTTCTTCTCTTGCTTCTTCTGGTAATTTTGATAATTCTTCTATTTGTTCTTCTATATATTTTTGGATTTGTTCTTCTTTTGTTTCTTCTTTTGAGCCTTGGTTCTGTGGTACTTCTACTTGAATCTCTTCACTTTTTTTGCTTGTTTCTTCTACTAATTCATTTATTTGTTCTGCATTTAATTCTAACCCTTTACTTCCTTCTTTTAGTAGTTCCGCTTTTAATCCTTGTAGTTCTTCTTCGCTTAATTCTATTCCATAGATTGAGTTTCTTTTTAACGTGCTCAATCCTTTTATATGTTCTATCTTCTCTTCTTTACTTGCTCTTTCTTGATAACTTAACCAATGATATTTGAAATTGTCTATCTTGGCTTTCTTGGTTGGTTCTTGTTTACTTTTTTTCTCTTCTTGTTTCTTTGCTTTTTCTATTTTCTCTCCAAAGAT
>CAOWNX010000006.1 GCA_948552115.1 uncultured Bacilli bacterium | reverse complement strand
ATAATTTTATTGGCAACTGCTTCTCCTAAACCATCTAAAGTTTTAAATGGAGGAATTAATATATGGTCATCTTTTTCATCGATTAAAAAGTTTTTCGAATCACTTTTATTAATATCTAGATTGCCAAATTTAAATCCTCTTGCAGTTGCTTCTAGGGATAACTTTAATGTTTCTAATACTGCTTGGTCTTTATTGGTTGCATCATAGCCTTTACTTTGAATTTCGATAATTTTAGCTCGAATGGCATCGTATCCTTTCATCATCACTTCAATATCAAAGTCTTCAAATCGTGTAGAAAAATATGTTGCATAATATATGGCTGGTTTGTGAACTTTAAACCATGCAATTCGAAATGCACTCATAACGTATGCTGCAGCATGAGCTTTCGGAAACATGTATTTGATTTTAAAACAAGATTTGATAAACCAATCTGGAATTTTGGCTTTTTCCATAATTTCTACAAACCCTGCCCAAGTATCTGGGTCTTTGCTTGCTTTTCCTTTTCGAACAAATTCCATAATTTTAAAAGCTTTGAAAGGTTCTAGACCTCCATACATGAGTTCTACCATGATATCGTCACGACACCCAATAACTTTACTAAAAGGAACAATATTTTTTTGAATTAGTTCTTGGGCATTGCCAAGCCATACATCGGTTCCATGAGAAAGTCCTGAAATTTTAATTAGTTCGGCAAAAGTTTTTGGTTTGGTATCTTTTACTAACTGAATGGTAAATGGGGTACCAAATTCTGGAACTCCAAGGGTACCTGTGTCACACATAATTTGCTCTGGAGTAACACCTAAGGCTTTGGTTGAAGTAAATATGGACATCGTATCTTTATCATCCAGTGGAACATTTCTTACATCTTCTCCTGTTAAATCTTGTATCATACGTAGTTGGGTCGGATCTGTATGACCTAATATATCCAATTTTAAAACACATTCATCGATTGCATGGTAATCAAAATGGGTTGTTCGCCAAGGACTATTTGGATCTTCAGCCGGGAATTGAAATGGGGTAAAGTCTGCAACTTCCATGTACCCAGGAATAACAACAATACCACCTGGATGTTGGCCCGTTGTTCTTTTTACACCTGTACATCCTTTGGCAAGACGTTCAATTTCTATATTTCTCATAATGATACCTTTATCTTCACAATATCCTCTTACATAACCATAAGCAGTTTTCTCAGCTACTGTTCCGATGGTTCCAGCACGATATACATTGTCTACTCCGAATAATACTTTGGTATATTCATGAGCTGATGCTTGGTTTAAATCTGAAAAGTTTAGGTCGATATCTGGTACTTTATCCGCATTAAATCCAAGGAAGGTTTGAAATGGAATATCTTGTCCTTCTTTCACCATTTTTATTTTACAATCTGGACATAATCGATCTGGTAAATCGTAACCACATTTGTATTCATTTCCAAGAGACTCTCCATTTTCATTGTTAAATTCACTTCGCTTACATTTTGGACAACGATAATGAGGAGCTAAGGAATTTACTTCTGTAATACCCATAAGATTTGCGACAAAGGAAGAACCTACAGATCCTCTACTTCCCACTAGAAATCCTTCATCATTGGAATGTTTTACTAGTTTTTGACTGATTAAATAAATAACATCAAAATTGGCACCAATGATAGCGGTCATTTTCTTTTTGGCTGTTTCTCTTAATTCTGATTCTTCTGTTTCTTGGTCTTCTTTTCTTAGGCTTAAATAAATTTCTTCGGCTACGGCATCTGGTCCTTTTGTTACGACATCATGAAGACGTTTATAAATCTCTGATTCTTCTTGTCCTGCATTTTTCTTTACAGCATCTATAAATGGTGCACCATATAATTCTAAAGCTATTCTTTCTTCAATGTGGTAAGGGAGCGGATCACCATACCATTCCGCTGCTTTTTTGTACACCATATCGGTTACAATCATTTGAGAATTTTCAATAATTGGTGCAAACGGAATTCCTCCAGTTTCAATAATTACTTCAATTTCTTCTACCATATCAGCAATTTTATTTGGATTATCAATTACAATTTCTTTTTGTTTTTCAGCATCTAAGAAAGAAAATTGTTCTAACATTTCTTCTGTGGTCAATAAATGCATATCTGGAATTTTTGTTCCTTTTCTGTTTAGTGGATGTAGACGTCCATTGAATTTTTGATTGGCGATGATTTCACGATATATTTTATCTTCTTTGGTTAAATGATGGGCATCACTGGTTGCACAAATAGGTTTTCCTGCATCGGTCGCAACTCGAATTATTTTTTCTAGGTGCTTTTGAAGTTCTATTTCATTTGGAAACGTTCGGTTTTCTCCAATTAATTGGGTACAAGAACTGATTGGCTGTACTTCAATGTAATCGTAAAAATTCATCATATTTACGAGCTCTTCATCATCTTTTGTGATTGCTGCTTCAAAAATTTCTCCATTGATACATCCACTACCGATTAAAAGTCCTTCTCTCAATTTTTGAATTTCTTTTCTTGGAATTTTTGGTTGTTCATTTTTATAAAGATATTTTGTATTGGCAATTGAAATTATTTTAAATAAATTTTTTAAACCTACTCTATTTTTGGCAATGATACATGCATGAAATGGATAAGAGAATCGAACTAAAGAATCAATATCGATTGATTCATAAAGTTTTGAAGTGGTTTCGATATTACGATCAAATAAGACTTTACTCATTTTATGAAAGGCAAGAGCAGTTCCTTCGGCATCATAATCCGCACGGTGATGGCGTTCTTCATCCCATTCAATGTTATATTTTCGAGTTAGTGTTTGAAGTTTATGATTCGCCCAGTCTGGATTTAGTATTCTTGCTAAACTCATGGTATCTACGACTGTGTTTTCAAATTCACCAAAATTATATTTATTCATGGCAGCACGCATAAAGGAAATATCAAATTTTGCATTGTGAGCGACCATTGGCAAATCTCCTACCCACTCTAAAAATCGTTTGGTAACCGTTTGTTCATCGTCTTTTCCTGCAACCATTTCATCTGTTATGAAGGTTAATTCAGTAATTTTTGACGGAATTTTACGATGAGGGTCAATGAGTTCATCGAATCGATCAATAATTTCGCCATTTTGTATTTTTACGGCACCAATTTCAATCATTTGGTCTACACCAGCATAAAATCCCGTTGTTTCTGTATCGAATACCACAAAAGTATCCGTTAATAAGTTATAATCTTTTAGATTAAAAATCACATCTACATCATCATTTACAATGTTTAACTCGGCACCATATAGAACTTTAAATCGGTCACTACCTTCTTTGCCTTTATTATAGTCTCTTACGGTGTGATACATTTCTGGAAATGATTGGACACAGTTATGATCAGTTACTGCAACAGCTTTGTGCCCTAATTTGATAGCATGATTTACTAACGCTTTTCCTTCGATTACACCATCCATAGCACTCATCATGGTATGAGCATGGAGTTCTACTCTTTTTTCTTCGGCTTTATCTTTCGTGATTTCGTCTTTGGATGAAATTTCCTCCATATTGCGCACTGCAAGTACGAAATCTTTCGCAAAGTTATCAAATTCTACATTTCCTTGAAAGCGGTACCATTTTCCTGGTTTAATGGATTTATCTATGGCTTTATATTCTTCTTTTTTCTTTTTAAATATTTTTGCTAAGATACTATTTGTTTTATCACTTATTTTTAATGTCAAAATGTTTATTGTTTCGCGTTCCATACCTTCTTTGTCAAATACGAATGCTTCTAATATAACATTTTTCATATCTCCCATAATATTATTGATAACACTTGGTTCTCCTTCAATTTTTTTACCAACAATCGCACTTCCTTTAGGAATTTCTATTTCCTTTTTTTCAATTTTATCGCTTGCTTTACTTGTCTCAATTTCTTTTTTTACTTCTTCATTCAATTCTTTATTCAAAATACTTTTGATTTGATATTCTCCAAAACCATATTTTATTAAGGATTCTTCTAATCTTTTGGCATTTTTCAAAATTTCTTCTTCTTCAAATTTATTCGTCACTTCTAAAATAATTTCTGAACCCATTATTTCAATTTTAGTATCTTTCATCCCCAATAAAGAAGGCTTTTCTTTCATTAATTGTTCTTTTAGACCTTCTATATACTCTTCTAATTGTCCATCTAATATTTCCTCATAATTTAATTTTAATTCACACTTTGATTTTCCATAGATTCCATGACTTGCACAAGCAAAAAGCTCTTCTGTCATTGGAAAACTTAATGGTTTTGAAAAATGGATATGAACTTCAAATAATTCTTTTTTCTTTTGTAAAATTACTTTTTCAATTTTGGTATTTTCCATAAATTCTGGATGTTGAAATCCAATGCTTTCAAAAAATCTTTTTACTTCGTTCATGAATAATTCTCCCTACTGCTTTGTTATATTAATGACATTAATTTGATAATTATCAAATCGTTTGGTGACACGTCCTTCTATCCATACGAAATCATTTTTCGCTAAATTATTTAAAAGTGGATAGACATTTTTAAATACAACGAAATCTGCACTATGCGTTTCATCACTGCAACTTAAGAATGCCATTGGTTCTTTTTTTTTGGTTTCAATTCTTCGAATATTTTCAATCATTACAACACATTTTACATAGGAATCAAAATGAGCCTTTATGTTTTCTAATTTCATAATGGATGGGTCATTGTATTTACTAGATGGATGATTGCTAATATAAAAACCAAACATTTCAAATTCTCTCGTACGATTGTCCATTTCTTCTTTTTCAACTTTCTTTAAGGTCGGTTTTAGTACTAGAGATTCGTCTAAATCACTTACTAGTGTAGCATAATTTATTGCAGAATCAATATTTTCTTTTAAGGATGCATAAGATTTTTCCATTCGAAAAAAAGCACCTGCATTGATTAAATTTTCGATGGTTTTTCGATTGACACTTTTTCCATAAGTTCTTGCTACAAAACGAAAAAAATCTTCGTATGGTCCATTTTTTTCTCGTTCTTTTAAGATGGTTTCTGTCGATTCTGATCCTAAGTTTTTGATGACTGTAAGTGGCAAAATTAAGCCATTTTTGGTAATACGGTATTCTTTGGTGCTAAAATTAATATCTGGTGGATATATTTTATAATTTCTTTTTTTCAATTCTACTAAGTATTCTTTTGTTTTTTCGACAGAATTGATGCTCATGTTTAAGAGATTGGCAAGATAATAGATTGGATAATTTACTTTTAAATAAGCCATTTGATAACCGATGATGGCATATGAAACGGAATGGGCTTTATTAAATCCATAGTTAGCAAATTTGGCAATTAGGTCATAAATCTTTTCAGCTAACTCTTGCATATATCCTTTTTCGCAGGCACCTTTCACGAATTTATCTCGATATTCATCAATAATTTCTTTTTTCTTTTTGCTCATCGCTCTTCTAATATTGTCACTTTCTGCAAAAGTAAATCCTCCTATTTTTGAGAGCACTTGCATGATTTGTTCTTGGTAAACCATGATGCCATAGGTATCTTTTAGAATTGGTTCTAAGTCTTTATGTAAATATTCTACTTTTTCTTTTCCTTCTTTTCTTCTTATAAATGTATCGATATTATCCATTGGTCCTGGTCGATAAAGAGCTAAAGCAGCAACTAAATCATTAAAGCAAGATGGTTTTAATTTTGATAAAAAATTTATCATTCCAATACTTTCAAATTGAAATATTCCTGATGTGTCTGCTCGATAGAATAAGTTTAGTACTTTGGAATCATTTAAATTAATTTTGTTTAAATCTATTGTTTGATTCGTATCTTTCTTGATTAAATCTAAGACATTTTGAATAATGGTTAAATTGCGAAGTGCTAAGAAATCCATTTTTAGAAGTCCTAATTCTTCTAAATAAGACATTGTAACTCCAGTCAGCATTTCTCCTCCACTGTAACAAATTGGTATTACGGTATCTATGGGAACACTTGATATGACAATACCTGCTGCATGAGTAGAAACATGTCGTTTTAAACCTTCTATACGCATACCGATTTGATACCAATTTTTTATTTCAGCATTATTTTCTACATAAAATTTAATACTTGGATTTTCTAAATTTTCTTTAAGAGTTCTTTTGGCATCAATATTACCAATGATTTTATTTATGGTATCATTTGATAATTCTAAACATTTTCCTATATCACGCAAGACCATTTTGCTTCCAAGAGTCCCAAATGTCATGATTCCTGCAACATTTTGTATTCCATATTTTTCTTTAACATAATCGATGACTTGACCACGTTTGGTATATTCAAAATCAATATCAATATCAGGCATGGTAATCCGTTCTGGATTTAAAAATCGTTCAAAAAACAAATGATATTTTAAAGGATCGACATCTGTTATTCCAAGACAATAACTTACTAAGGAACCTGCTGCACTTCCTCTTCCTGGTCCTACTAATATGCCATTTTTTTTGGCAAATAATACGTAATCATACACGATTAAAAAATAATCGGCAAAACCCATTTTTTCAATTACTTCTAATTCATATTTTAATCGCTTGATGTAACCTTCTGGTATTTTTCCACCGAATCTTTTTTGTAGCCCTTTTTTGGCAAGAGAGACTAAATACTCCATAGAATTTTCTATTTTGGTATCATAATGGGGAATGAAACGGTTTTCTTTTGGTATTTTTATTAAAATATCAGAAATAAACTCTTGTGTTGTTTGTTCATCGTCTTCTTCTATGCTTTGAAAATCAAAATAATTGTACTGATAATTTTCTTTTTCTAATTCTTGTATGGTAATCCCTTGATCAATCATTTTTAAATAATCTAAATCTAATGTATCCGATTCTTTTAGGGCCCGAATATTTCTTACGTATACAATTTTAGAAGTTTTGATTAAGGCATTGTTTTTTTCCCACTCGGTTTGATATCCAATCCATACGTCTTCAAAAATTTGTTCTAGTTCTTCTAATGACTCTAAATATTGAAATGGGAGAATTATTTTTAAATCCTTCTTATATTTAAAAAAATCTTCTTTAGTTAAGTTTTTTTCTTCTTTTTTGGTATGAAGCTTTAATAAATTTTGATACCCTTGATTGTTTTTGGCATAAACATATATTTTATTGTTTCCAAACTCTATTTCTAAACCTATCACAGCTTTGATTTTTTCTTTTTCGCAAGCATTATAAAATTCCATCACTCCATACAAATTTTCATCGACGATGGCAGCAGCAGTAATCTTATGTTCTTTTAAAAAAGGAATCAAATTATTTATTTTAATACAACTTTTTAATAATGAATAATCTGTCACTATTTTTAAAGGTACAACCATAACTACCCCACCTTTACTTTTTTATTATATCAAATAATTCAATAAAATTGTTAGAGAAGCGTTTAACTTCTCCTATTATACATATACCTGAAATTTTTTTCGTTTCCTTTTTTGATTGCGTATTTCTTAAAATTTTGCTATGATGAAGAGGACTTTTTACTTAAATTTTGACAAAGGAAAATAACAAGATGTAATCTCGATAAGAAAATCGGGCTTTTTTTCGTGTAAAGAGAAAGAAGGTAAGGATATGAACGAAGAAATGAACCAAGAAAGAAAGCATTTAAGAAATGTATTAGAACAATTACAAAACAAAATACAAGAAATGGAACAGGAAATTTTTGTGAGCGATGAAAAAATTCAAGAATTTCGCAAATATATGTGGGAAAATAAAAGCGCTATGGATAAACAAGAATTAAATTCTGTAAGAAGTAATAGTGAACAGGAAGCTTTGCTTTTATTAAATCAAAGAAACTATTTTAAAAAGCTTTTACGTGCGAAAGATTCTCCTTATTTTGCTTCTATTACTATACGCGACGAACAGAAAGAAATGAAAAAAATATATATAGGAATGACTTATTTCAAGAACAAACAATTAGATAATTTAATATACGATTGGAGAGCTCCTATCAGTAGTGTTTTTTATGATTTTCAAAGTGGAGATGCTTTTTATGATACTCCAAATGGAAAAATTTCTTGTACTCTTCATGAAAAGCGACAATATAAAATTGAGGCAGGCAATCTTTTACAAATTATTGATAGTAATATTCACATTGAGGATGAAGTCTTACAAGAGGTTCTTGCTAGTGATTCTGGAAGTAAAATGAAACATATTGTGACAACAATTCAAACAGAACAAAATGAAGTGATTCGAAATACTACAGATAGATATCTGGTTGTTCAAGGTATTGCTGGCTCTGGGAAAACAAGTGTCGCTCTTCATCGGATTGCCTTTTTGCTTTATAAATTACCGAATTTAACATCAAATCAAATTTTGATTTTTTCTCCGAATCAAATTTTTACAGAATACATCTCTGATGTTTTGCCAACGCTTGGAGAGGAAAATACTTTACAAACTACTTTTCATGAATATTTGCATCAAATGATACCAGAATATCGGTTGGTAGAATCTTATTCTCTATTTTTATCACGGTATTATCAAGGGAATCGTCAAGATTTTACTCTCATACAATATAAACAAAGTGATGCAATCATAGAGGATTTGGAACGTTTTGTCGAAACTTTTACAAATCAAACTTCTTTTCAAACAGGAATCTGTGAAAATCATATTTTTGAATATTCTAAAGAGGAATTGAATGAAATGTTTCATCATAAATATAATCAAGCACCTTTTTTTGAGAGAATTTTCCAAATGGCATCAAAAATGAGTGAACAAAATTATAATGGAAGTCAGAAAAAACGTGCTACTTATCATAAATTATTAATTGAAGCATTGGGTATTAAAAAAAATTATCCAAGTATTTTAAAACAATTTTTTGGAAGCTCTTTTTTTCAAGAAGCAATGAGTGAAACGCAAGCAAAAGAAATTTTAACGAAGCAATTGATTCATTATGAAGATGCTTTGCTATTCGTCTATTTGAAAGGTTTAATGGAAGGATTTCCTTATGATGGCGTGATGAAACATATTGTTATTGATGAAGCACAGGATTATAGTTTACTTCAATATAAAATTTTAAAGCAAATTTTTCCGAAAGCTTCTTTTACTATCTTGGGAGATGTTCATCAAACAATAAATCCTTATTATCATTATGATTCTTTAAGTCAGCTTCGATGCTTTTGGAATATTCGTTATATTGGACTTAGCAAGACTTATCGTTCCAGTCCAGAAATTATTGAATATTCTAATCGAATTTTAAATTTACATCATGTAAGTGCCATTCAACATTCTAAGCATATTCCAGTTATAGAACGAAATAATAGATATTCTATTTCTTTGGATGTGATGAATTTAAAGAAGAAGCATAAAAGTGTAGCAATTATTACGCATGATATTGAAAGTTCACATCTTTTAATGGAAGAACTAAAAACATTTAATCCTTCTATTTTATTGGATGAAAAAGGAAATTTTTCAAAAGAACTCGTAATTATTCCTGCTTATTTGGCTAAGGGATTAGAATTTGATAGTGTAATTGTTTATCAAAGCCCAGGACATTCTTATACGAATCAGGAGAAAAATCTATTTTATGTTGCTGTCACACGTGCTCAACACGAATTAATTATTTATTCTGCTATGATGTAATGATTTTAGCTGATGTTATGAAACAGTTTAGTAACGACTGATATTTATTCTACTTATCTCAATTTTCAGTTGGTACTTGATACATAAAAGAGAATATGTCTTTTCTCCATAATTATATTTTTTAGGATATTATGTTTTAAATATGAAGACAATGAAGTACGAAATCAAATTCAGGAATATGTAAATTCTCTCCATCTGGGTACTACGAATGGTATTCCAAACGAAGTATAGGATGCTTCTTTTAAAGAGTTTAAAAAAATTCGAGGATTCGATCGATTTGTTTGACTTGCCCTAGAAATAATGGTAAAATCGTTAATGAAAGAAAACCGGAGGTGAACGAAATGGCTAAAAAAGTATCAACCAAAAAACCTTTATCAGTAAATTTAAGAAGTAAGGCTTGTAATGCTACAAAAAGTCGCCAAAAACCTAATCTACAAAAAAAGACTATTTGTGGTGAAAAAGTTATTATCAGTGCAAGAGAAGCAAAGAAAGCAAATTAAAACTCCATCGTTGGAGTTTTTTATTTTGATTTTTCTTTTAATATTTGAATTTGTTTTTCGTAATCTTCTGATAGACAAATGAATGATCCACTTACTACTACATCTACATTGTCTTTGACATACTTTATTGTTTCACTATTGATTCCACCATCGATTTCAATTTGAAACGAAAAGTTTTTTTGTATTTTTTTTAATTGTTTTAATTTTTCGATGGTTGACATGATAAATTTTTGACCGCCATATCCAGAAATAATACTCATCACTAAAACGTAATCGATTTTGTTTAAATAAGGAAGTAATACTTCAATATTGGTTTGATTGTTAATTGCAAGGCCTACTTTCACATTCTCTTTTTTTATTTTTTGAATGAGAGAATCAATCTCTTTCGTTGCTTCTATATGAAATGCTATTTTTTCTGGATTTAATTTTAAAGATTCATTAATATGTCTTTCTAAATCTAGAGTCATTAAATGAATGTCTAATTTTTTTTGACAGTTTTGTAATAATGCATGGATATCGTTCCAATGAAAGTTTTTATTTGGAACAAATAAACCATCTGCTAAATCTACATGAATGTATTCTGCAGAAGTGTCTTCAATTTTCTTTATTGTCTCTTCTTTACTTATCGAAGTTTTTAAATAGGAAACTGCTACTTCCATTTTGGTACCTCACTTACGCAAGCTAAATAAGATTTATATCTACTTTGTAAAATTTCTTCATTTCTTACTGCTTCTTTTACTTTACAATCTTGTTCTTTTTCATGCATGCAATCACGAAACTTGCAAGTATACTTAAAAAATTCTTTAAAACTATCACGAATTTCTTCTTTTTGAAACCCAGATAAGTCTAAGGCTGAAAAGCCAGGGGTATCTGCAATCAGAAAGTCATCGACTTCAAATAGTTCAGTATGTCTCGTTGTATGAACTCCACGATTTAAAGCTTCACTAATGGGAGAAGTTTTTAATTCTAATTTTTCATTCAATTTATTTAAGAGCGTACTTTTTCCAGCTCCCGTTTGTCCTGTAACCACGACAATTTTCTCTTTTAGTTCTTTTTTTAAGTCATTAATTTCAAGATTCGTAAATACACGATATCCTATTTTTTGATAATATTTTTTTACTTTTTTCCATTGTTCTATTTCTTCCTTGGCAAGTAAATCCATTTTGGTAAATAAAAGCATCGGTTCTATTTGATTTAGTGTAACAATGGTTATTAATTTATCTAATAATATCGGACTAAAATCTGGTTTTTTTAACGATGTGACTATGAGAGCAATGTCTACATTGGCAATGCTTGGACGAAGTAAGTAATTTTTTCTTGGTAATATATTCATGATGTATTTATTTTCAATATCTACTTCACAATAATCCCCAACTAAAGGAGTAATCCTTTGATTTCTGAATTTTCCTCTTGCTTGGCAATCCATATTTATCCCATCTACATTTACCGTATACAAATTACTAACGATTCGAATAATTTTTCCTTTATTCATTAGCATAATCCTGGTGTGGTACAAGGCTCATCGGTTGCATCTGGGTCTTTTGGTTTGGTTGGATCTTCTGGTTCTTTGTCTGCTTCTTTGGCAACGGTAATGGTAATGGTTACTCCACGAATAATTGGATCTCCTGCTTTTCTTGATTGTTTAATAACAGTACCTTTCGTATGAGTGGTATCTACTTGTTCTACTACATTTACAGTAATTTCATATTCTTTTAAGTATTCTTTGACATCATCTGCTGTATAATCACCTGTTGTAAAATCTGGATATTTATCGATATTTGGAATATAAAGTGTGATGTATTCTCCTTCGGATAATTTTGTTCCTGGTTCTACGGACTGACCAATTACTTTATTTTGTTCGGCATTTTGGTCTTCGGTTTCTTTCTTTTCAATTAATACTTGAAGTTTTCCTTCTAATAGTCCTTGAACATAGGTATAATCTTGTCCAATATAATTTTCTACTTCTATTTTAGAATCTCCTTCACTAATATATAAAGTTACGGTAGTTCCTTTGGTTCGTTTGCTTCCTTCAATGGGATTGGTTCGTACTACTTTTCCTTCTGGTATTTCTGAAGAAATAGTTGTCTCGATTTTATCTGAAACGATAAATCCTTCCTCTTGCAATTTTTGAACAGCTTCTAATTCAGATAGTCCTGCTACATCTGGTATAGTTAATTCTTTTTGGGTTGTTAGAGCTGGTATTAACAAGACGACAGAAGTAATAATGACTACAAGTCCAGTAAAGATAGAGGCAAGAATAATGAGTAATTTGTTTTGTTTTTTCAAATCGTTTCCTGTAATTTGTTTGGCAATAGGGATTTCTTCCTTTGATTCTTTTTCTTTCACTTTTTCTTCTTTTTTTACTGATGAAACTTTCTTTGGTGATTTTCCATCTTCTGGTAAGATTTCTGGATATTCTAATTTTACCTTTGGCTCGTCTTTTCTAGAATCATCGAGACAGGTTAATAAATCTTCATGAATTTCTCTCGCATCACTGTATCGATTTTTCGGATTTTTGGCTGCTGCACGTATAATAATGTTCTCTACACTTTGTGGTAAATCAGGAAGTTCTTCTTTAATACTTGGCAGAGTTTCTTTTAAATGTTTTAAAGCAATTTCTACCGCATTGTCTCCTTTATATGGAAGCTTTCCAGTTAAGAGTTCATACATTAAAATACCCATGGAATAAATATCACTTTGAAGAGTAGAACCTTTTCCATTTGCTTGTTCTGGTGGTAGATAGTGAACACTTCCCATTACAGAATTGGTTTGTGTTAGTTGAGTCGCATTCATTGCCATCGCAATTCCAAAGTCAGTAATTTTTACGACACCATTTTCTTGTATCATAATATTTTGTGGTTTGATATCTCGATGAATAATATAAGAATCATGAGCCATACTCATACCATCTGTTATTTGAAGCATGATATCGATGACTTCTGAAAGGGTTAATTTTCCTCGTTTTTTTAACAATTCTTTTAAGTGTTTTCCTTCAATGTATTCCATAACAATATAATATTGTCCATTGTCTTCTCCAACATCATAAACTTCGACGATATTTGGATGACTTAAACTACTTGCAGATAGTGCTTCTCTTTGGAAACGTCTTACAAATTTTTCATCGCTTGAAAGGTCACCTCGAAGCACTTTGACTGCAACGTTTCGATCTAATATGGTGTCATAAGCAAGATAAACGTTTGCCATTCCACCTTCTCCAATTGATTTGATTATTTGATAACGATCACTAATCTTTTGCCCCTTCATTATCATAAGTTTTCACCACTCTCTAACATTAAATAAGCGATTGATATGTTATCTTGTCCCCCTCTCGCATTACTTTTGCGAATTAATTTAATTACTTTTTCTTCGATTTCTAATTCTTCATCGGATAACACTTTTTCGATTTGTTCATTGGTTAACATGTTGGTTAGACCATCACTACATAAAAAAATTCCTTCGATTTCTTTTTTAAATTCTACAACATCAAAAATATCTAATTCTACTTTATCAGAAGCTCCTAATGCACGCATTAAAACGTTTTTCTTCGGATGAAATTTTGCTTCTTCTTCGGTTAAGTCTCCTGCTTGAACGAGTAAGCTTACTAAGGTATGGTCATGGGTTATTTTATGAAGATGTTTATTTTTGACTACAAATCCAGAAGAGTCTCCAATGTTTCCAAAGATTAAAAATTCTTGGGTTAATAGTGCTAGAACTAAAGTTGTACCAAGCCCTTTGGAGTCTGGATTTTCTTCGGCATAATCTAAAATGCTTTGATTGATTTCATTGATATTATCGTTTAACCAGTTGACTGCATCTAATTTGGAACCGATGCTACTAATGCTTGTAAAACGTTTGCCAAAATGAGTTACGGCCATGGATGAAGCAACTTCTCCTGCTCGATGTCCCCCCATACCATCTGCAACCATAATTAAGTATTCATTATTTTTGTTTTTTAATATGGTTACTGAGTCTTCGTTATGACTTCTAACACGTCCTGCATCTGTTAAATAAAATGATTTCATTTTTCCACCTCTTTGCTTCTAAGTTGCCCACAGGCAGCAGAGATTTTGCTACCAAATTCTTTCCGTATCGTTACATTAATCTTATTCTTTTTTAATGTATCGTAAAACTTCATAATTTGGGATTTGTCACTTTTTTTAAATTCTAAATGATTGGTTTCGTTGTAAGGAATTAAATTGACGTAAACATTCATTCCTTTTAATAAATTGGCAAGTTCGATTGCATTTTTTTCTTCATCATTTATCTTTTTAAGCATAACATATTCTATTGTTACTCGTCTATTGGTTTTGTCAATATAGGTGCGAATTGTATCAATTAAGGCATGAATATTATACATTTTGTTTACACCCATTAATTTTGTTCGTAAATCATTATTGGATGCATGTAAACTAATCGCCAAATTAATTTGTAAAGGTAAATTCATTAATTCTTGAATTTTGGGAATTAATCCACAAGTGGAAAGCGTGATATGTCTTGCACCTAAGGAAATGCCTTTGGCATCATTGATGATTTTGATAAAATTAATCACATTATCGTAATTATCTAACGGCTCTCCAATTCCCATAATTACAACACTCGATATTCGTTCTGAGAATAATTCTTCAATTAAGAGAATTTGGCAAACCATTTCATAGGTTTCTAAGTTTCTTATTTTTTTCAGTCTTCCTGACTCACAAAACGCACAACCCATGTTGCATCCAACTTGACTGGATACACAGACAGAATTTCCATAATCATGGCGCATTAATACTGCTTCTACGTGTTCTTTATCGTTCAATTCAATTAAGTATTTTTCGGTTAATTCATCCGTTTCTCGTTTGATAATTTTCGGCATACAAAAATCAAAATTCTGTTTTATTTTTTCACGAATTTCTTTTTTGATGTTGGACCAATTTTCTACATTTGGTTCTCGATGTTGATAGAGCCATTCGTATACTTGGATAGCTTTAAATTTTTTTTCACCAATCGATAAGAAAAAGTCTTCTAATTCTAATCGAGGCATGCTATAAATATTTTTCATTTTCATCCCAAGTACATTATACCAATAAAACGTTATCTTTACTAGAGTTGTGTTATAATACGATTTGAGGTGAGCACGATGATACGAATTGATACAGATCAACTTGAGGAACTGATTCACAAAGATGTTGAGGTAAAAAAAGATTTAGAAATTGTACTCAAAGACGATATGAAAAGCTATCAAATTTGTTTCAAAGCTTATCACCAAGCAGAAGAGGAATTAGAGAAAATTCAAAAAAAAGCAGAAAAACTAAGAAAAGAAATTCAGGAACAGAAAAATTTTGAAGATCGTCTTCATGCAGAAATTAATCGATTGGAAATTCAAAAGATATTTGCAGAGCGAAAAAGGAAACGTCTTTTAAAGAAAATTAGTGAAAGTCGTGATGATGAAGAAAAGCATTTGAAGTATATTCATGAGTTTGGTGAGGTCGAAGAAACCATTGCGAATCTTGAAAGTAAGCAAGAATCGATTCGAGATGAAATTTCTGAAAATCGAAGTTTGGTTGCTAAGATGGAGCGAAAAGAAAAAAGTTATATCGAAAAAGCGAAAGATGCAGAACGGGAAAAGAGACGTCATCAACAAAATGTAACAGAATGGCAACTTTCTATTGAAACCAAAACAAATCTTTTCTATCAACAAACGTTTGATACCATGATGGCTTATTATGAACCTTTACGTGATTTATTGGTTCGCAATTTGCAAAAAGATAAATATTTAACAAAAGAAGAAGCAAAAGCACAATTATTATCTGAAATGGATAAAGAATTAACTGCTGAAAAAGCCGCTTTAATTCGTGAAAAAGAGCAAAAGCAAAAGAAACCATCACAAAAAACGCGAAAGAAATGCTATGTTATGCCGTACAAAAATGTGCAGCAGACCATTCTCAAGAAACAACTGTATCCATTGTAGCACTTCCAAGTGATGAAATGAAAGGAAGAATTATAGGAAGAGAAGGAAGAAACATAAAAGCATTAGAAACATTAACTGGAATTGACCTAATCATAGATGATACACCAGAAGCAGTCGTATTATCAGGGTTTGACCCATT
>CAOWNX010000005.1 GCA_948552115.1 uncultured Bacilli bacterium | reverse complement strand
GAAAGTTACTATATGAATTACAAAGGACACAAAGATATTGCAAATAAAATTATAAATAACTTAAATCTCTAAAAAATAGAAATTTTACAAATCAAAATAAATTTGCTAAAATGTTATGCCATGTGGTGCATTATTCTAGTCATCCACACAATATGAAGGTAGGGCTAAAAATCTACCAATTGCATGAAAGCACTTTATATAATTTGCTTCTTCTGCCCAAGTAGGGGTGATTATATAATTTAAGATTTTGGGAAAGTTATAACGGCATATAACCAACCTCCTAAAATCCCGCAAGAATTTAAAAAAGTGTATGTCGTGAGTGATTATGTTGGGAGATAACGATTCATTTTATCAAAATCATAATTGCAAAAGCGAATAAGTATTGGTTCGTGTATGTCAGGGAAAACCTCTAGAGTGTCAAAATTATAAGGATTAAAGTACGGACTCAGTGGTAATCGAGTAATTAAGCTGGAGACACTTAGTTACTTTCTTGAAAGAGAAATCGCCTGTAGGGTAACCAAAGGTAGAAAGTAGAGAAATTCAACTCGACCTAAGCCGTAAAATTAATTTATAATTTACCACACAAAAACCATTGTAGCTAAAAAAGGTTCTTCATTTGAGAATCTTTTTTCATAAAAAGGGAGAATTTATGAAATATTGGCCATTCAAAGTATTTTTATTATCATTTATTGTTTCAGCAATTTTTAGTGGATTATCTAGCTTTTGCGGAGACATGAATGTAATTATCCTCTTAATCATTTTAATAATTGTCATATTCATTGGAATAATATTTGATATGATAGGAGTAGCCACATTAACCAGTAAAGAGTCTTCATTCCATGCCATGTCATCCAAAAAAATAAATGGAGCAAAAGAATCAATATCTCTCCTTCGGAATAGTAATATAGTATCTAGTATTTGTAACGACGTAGTAGGAGATATTTGTGGAATTGTAAGTGGTTCCTTAGGAGCATCGTTAACTACTTATCTAGTAATTACCTTTCATACCAATATCCTGTGGATAACCATTTTAATTACCTCGTTGATTTCAGCATTAACCGTAGGAGGAAAGGCTTTAGGAAAACAATTAGCCATGAAAAAAAGTGATAAAATTGTTTTTGGTGTAGGAAAAATCAAACATCTCCTACATTTAAAGTAAGGTGAAGAAAAATGATTGGAATTTTAGATTCAGGAATTGGAGGAGTCACAGTTTTAAATCATATTCGTAAATTATTAAAACATCAACATTTTATTTATTACAGTGATTCCAAAAATAATCCATATGGAGAAAAACCAGAGCAAGAAATTTATGATATGGTAAAAAATATCGTGGAATACTTAATCCAAAAAGGATGTCAAACAATTGTAATAGCTTGTAACACTGCAAGTGCTATATGTAGTTCTCGCTTAAGAAAAGAATACCCTACGATACGAATCATAGCCATTGAACCAGCGCTCAAAGTGGTAAAAGATAGACAATACAAAGGACTAACGCTAGTATTAGCAACCTCTGCTACACTCAAATCCCAAAAATTTTTAAATACCTATCAAAAATATAAAACAGAACAAACTGTACTAGTACCTTGTAAAGGACTAGCAAATGATATTGAAGAAAACAACCAAGAAAAAATTAATGAATTTCTTCAAAATTTGAAAAAAGAATATCCTGAAACAAAAAATATTGTACTTGGATGTACCCATTATCCTTTAATTCAAAACAGAATTTTAGAATATTTTAAAGAAGTTAATTTTTTTGATGGAGGCATAGGAGTAAGCAGACTACTACAAAAAGAAATCCAAGACAAAAATCAAAAAGAAGTGATTGAATTCATTGATTCATCAGAAAGTATAGAAAAACAAAACAGATTTTATAATTATATAAATAACGAGAATAAAGAAATTAAAAAATCATAAAATAGAAATAGATAGAATAACAAAAATACCCTTGCACTAGGTAAATTTTATGATATAATACAAAAGACGAATGTTACTATGCCTAAAAATAGGTATGGCGAAAGGAGATTGATTATGAAACCAATTCATCCAGAAATGAAAGAAGTAGAAGTAAAATGTGCATGTGGTGCTTCATTTAAAACAATGTCTACAAAAGATAAAATAGAAGTTGAAATTTGTAATGAATGCCATCCATTTTATACTGGAAAACAAGGAAATGCCAAGAGAACTGGTAATATCGAAAAATTTAATCGTAAATATAATTTAAATCAAGATAAAGCTGCTTAAATGAGTAGCTTTTTTCTTTTCTAAAAAATTATTGAAAGAAGTATAAAAAGATTAATTTCTTCGATAAATTTCTTCCTTTTGATAATTTACATGAATAACTTTTTTACTTCATCAATTCCATAAAAATGAATAAAATGATTGAAACAAGCTACAAAAGTACCAATAGTTTTCTTTCTATGCTCTTCCTCTATTATTCGTACATCAAACACACATACATTACGAATATCCCCTTTTAATACAACATCTAAACCTTGCATATAATTTTGATGATTCGTAAACTTTGGCTCCATATATTCTGCCATAATTTTCAAATTTGTCATACGCATGCGTTCTGTTTGACCCATTTCTAACGTTGCTAATATTGCTTTTGTTATCCCATTATAATATCTATAAAATCATAATCAATAGGTCTACAACTTGGGTTGGATGTTGCCTTTTGTAAAGAAGTAAGTGCACTTAATTTTCCAAAATCTCTTGCAGCACGATAATAAACAGTATAAGAATCATTTCTTGGAATATCTTTCTCTCCTGTTACATAGGGCCATAGAAATTCAGCATGAAAAAAGTTTAGAATATTCATAGGAAAACTCCGTAAAATATTAAAAAAATTATATCATAAAATTGATAATTTTTTTGAAAGAATAGAAATAAAAAATAAGTTCAAACTAAATCTGGAAGGAACATAAAAATGAAAGAAAAATTAGAAAAAGAACTACGAATAAAACTAATGACAGATCATTTTAAAAATATTGAATTAAAAGATAAACAAAAAAATTTAAATATTATTTTAATAAAATTTGATGACACTTATCAAGTAGAAATATCAAAAAAAATAAAAATAAGAAAAGAAGAATTTTCCAATCTCCAAAGAGAAATAAAAAAAATATATCAAAGTATTGAAAATAGTCCAGATCATTGGGATAATTCAAATGTAGATTATCCAGATTTAAAAAAAATATGGGAATTTTCTTATGAAGATAATGAAATCATTTATAAAAAAGAAGGAACCATTACCTATCCAGAAAACTGGCTTCCATTCATCGATTACATTACCCAAAAATACATATAACATAAAATTGTGATATAATGGTTATGGGGATATTTATGAATCTAACAAAAGAAAAAAGAAAGAAGAAAAAAACAAATATATTTTCTGAAACAAATAGAGCAGCCAAAAGAATGGATAAAAAAAGGATTACCATCTTTTGGGACATGATAAAATGTGCAATAAAATATAAAGCAAATCCAAATGACTATTATACCTTTAAAATGTATGAAATGACAAAATATGAACGTTTAACGATTATAACAAAGGGAATTAACAACGAATATTGTACAAAATATAACAATCCAAAATACACACATTTTTTTCATAACAAATCCGAATTTAACAAAGTTTTCGACAATTATTTAAACCGTGATTGGTTAGAATTAAATGGGAAAAATAAAATAGCATTTGCAGAATTTTGCAAGAAACATCCTGTGATAATTGCCAAACCATCCATTTCTCAAAACGGAAACAAAATTGAAAAATTTGATACAACAGAATGGAAACTAAAGGATTTATATGAAGAATTGGTGGAAAATAAACAAACACTCATTGAAGAAGTAATAGAACAATGTGATAAATTAAATAAACTTCATTTAGAAAGTATAAATACAATAAGAGTGGTAACACTATTAGGAAAAATCGTTGCCTGTTATTTAAAAATAGGAAATAATCATAAAATAGTAGATAATTACAGCGAAGAAGGATTAATTGTACCAATTGATATCCATACAGGATCTATAATATATCCAGCAGTAAATAAATATGGTACAACTTATGAACATCACCCAATTACAAAAAAACAAATTGTAGGATTACAAATTCCTAGATTTCAAGAAGTCATTGAATTATGTGAAAATGCCTGTGTAGAAATTCCAGAAGTTGGTTATGTTGGTTGGGATATTGTAGTAGGAAGTAGAAATTGTTCATTATTAGATGCAACAGAATTTCCAGAACACGAAATCTATGGTCTTCCTGCACACAGAGAAGGAAATGTAGGACTACTACCAGTTTTTAAACAAGCAGAAGAAAGGGAGTTAGAACAATGAAAATATACATTGGAGCAGATCATCGAGGAGTAGAATTAAAAAATCAAATTGTGAAGTATTTAAAAGAAGAAAATTTTGATGTAGAAGCTTCTTCTATTGAAAATAATGAATTGGATGATTATCCAGATTTTGCATTTGATATTGCTAAAAAAGTAAAAAGAAATAAAGACGCTTTAGGCATATTAATATGTGGGAATGGAATTGGAATAAGTATTGCTGCGAACAAAGTAAAAGGAATACGATGTGCTAGGGTAGTAAATAGTGATGATGCCTTCAAAGCAAAAAATCATAATGGTGCAAATATAATAGCTTTTGGAGGTATTGATATCAATCTAGCCAAAGAAATTGTAGATATATTTATTTCGACCAAAACAGCATCGGAAGAAAGGCATTTAAAACGAATAGATAAAATAGATAATTACGAAACGGAAAATTTTAAATGAATCCGAAAGTGTATTTTTATGTATTTTTTGTGATGCTCAGTGCATATGCTTTAACAGGTATAAATTTTGATGCAATCATAAAGAAAAATAAAATTTGGGAAGCGAGAATTCTTGTTATGATATTAAGTTTAATACTTGGATATCTCCTGACAAATTTTGTCTTTGATTTTTTTAATATCAGTAAAATAATCGGGTGATAAAATGAAAAATAAAATTCTTTGTGGAGTAATTGGATTACTTACGATAGCATTAATAATTGAAGTTAGTTTTGTAAAAGAAACTAACTTTTCTTTTCAAGAAGAACAAAAAGAACAAGAAGTAAAATCGAACATGGAAGAGCAAAAAAAAGAAGAGCCATTAAAACAAACGACAATTAAAGTATATAATCCAGAAACCAAAGAAATTAAAGAAATGAATTTAGAAGATTACATCATTGGAGTCGTTGCTGCAGAAATGCCAGTATCCTTTGAATTAGAAGCACTAAAAGCTCAAGCAGTAACTGCAAGAACCTTTGCAATATACAAAAAAGAACATCGAGCAATGGATTACGATGTCATCATTGGAGTTGCTGATCAAGCCTATAATAATATAGAACAAATGCAAAATAAATGGAAAGAAAACTTTCAAACAAATTATAACAAAATAAAACAGGCCGTAGAAGAAACGCTAGGGGAGATTATTACATATGAAGGAAAAACAATAGAAGCATTTTATTTTTCCATGAGCAATGGACATACCGAAAACAGTGAATTAGTATTTTTAGAATCTCTTCCTTATTTAACAAGTGTAGAATCAAGCTGGGATAATCCATCTCTGCAAAATTATGAAGTAACAAAAACATTAACTAAAGAAGAATTCTGTACTAATTTAGGTATCAGTTGTCAAAATATTATGATTAATCAAATCAATCGTACCAATTCAGGAAGAGTATTAACAATTACAATTAATAATCAAGATTTCAAAGGAACTGATATAAGAAAAAAATTAAATTTACGTTCTACAGACTTTGATATCACGGTAAATGATGTAATTAATATCACAACAAGAGGATATGGACATGGTGTCGGAATGAGTCAATATGGAGCCAATGGAATGGCGAAAGAAGGAAGTAATTATACAGACATATTAAATCATTATTATCAAAATATTGAAATTTCTAAAATATAATTGTATAAAATAAAAATTTTATGGTCAAAATACAAGTAGGAAGGTGAGACCATGAAAAAAAGAAAATTGAAAGGATTTGTATTACCAAGTATTTATATAATTTCAGTAATTTGTTTGTTTATGACAGTTTATTTTTTAAACCATAGTTTTAATTATAAAGCTCCAGCAAATAATGAAGATCATGTAGTATTTGAACAAAAAGAGAATAATCCAGATCAAATGGTAGTAAATTCGATTCCAGAAAAACCAATTATTCCATTTAATAAAGATAGTGTAAAAATAAGCAAATCATTTTATCAATCAGAAGACGATACAACAACTCAACAAAATTCGCTAATATATTATCAAAATACCTACATGCAAAATACTGGAATACTTTATACAAGTGATGAATCATTTGAAATTTTAGCAAGTGTTGATGGAACAGTCAAAGAAATTAAAGAAGATGAAATTTTAGGTTCTGTTGTAACCATTGAATACAATAATCATGTTACAACCGTTTACTATAGCTTAAGTGATGTAAAAGTCAGTGAAGGAAGTAATGTAAAAACAAATGATATCATTGGTACCAGTGGATCAAATAAACTAGAAAATGAAAAACAAAACTGTCTACTATTTGAAGTATATATGGATGGAAATTTAATAAATCCTCTAAAATTTTATGAAATGAACTTAGAAGACATGCAGTAAATCATGAATAACCTCTTATTACAATATATATAAATAAGGGGTTGTTAAATTTGTTAGATAAAAAGAAAATTATAAAAGAAGCAGACTATTTTTTAAACCAAGATATAACGATAAGAGAATTAAGTCAAATACTAAAACGTAGTAAAAGTGCCATACATAAAGATTTAAATAACCATCTAAGTAAAATAAATCCAGAAAAATATAAAGAAGTAAAAAAGAAATTAGAAACACATAAAACGATAAGACACATAAAAGGTGGAGAATCAACAAAATTAAAATATCAAAAAGCTAAATGAGGGATACAAAATGACAAATAAAATATATATGTATCTAGTGGATGATGAAATAAAAATACTAATAGAAAGAGAAAATATCATTTTAAATTGTGTATTATCTAGTAAAATAATAAAAAAAGGAAAAATTATTCATTATCCTAAATTTATAAAAGAATTTATTAATTTCTTAAAAAAGAATAAAATAACAAAACGATTTTATAAAAACATTTTAATTTGGATTACTCCCCCTGATTTTAATCAAATCGATAAAGAAATCATTCGAATCTGCTTTGAAGAACTTCCATTTCAAGAATTAAAAATTTTAAAAGAAATAAATCTATATCAACTAAAAAAGAACTTATTATGGATTAATTTAAATTCAGATTATGCATTTCTTACCATACTAAATAAAAACAAAAAAGAAGTTAGAATTTGGGATGAAAAAAATTTGTTCCAAATTACAGAACAAATTGATAAAATAATAGAATATTACCCTAATATAAAAAAAATAATTTTAATTGGAAATAATTCAATGATTCCAGAAATAACAATCAAATTAGAAAAAAAATATAATAAAATAATTTTATATTACGAAAACTACCAAGATTATTTATTAACTACTGCTTTTCAACACGATTTTTAAAAAATTGTGTTTTTTTGATGAACAAAATCAAAATTTATGATATAATTGCCACTAGTAAACATAAGGAAGGATTAAGTAATATGACTAGTTTTATTATAGTTGAAGATGATAAGAAGACTCAAGACACAATTAAAGAAGTACTGAGAAGAGTAGTTATAAGTAAAGATAACTCTATTGATATTAAATACTTTACAAAGTATACAAAAGAATTAAAAAAGATTATTGATGATAATTCCTTTCGAAAAGTATATATCATGGACATAGAATTGGAAACAAAAACGAGTGGCATTGAAATTGCAAAAATGATTAGAGAAAAAGATTGGGAAAGTGAAATCATATTCATTACATGTCATGATAAAATGTTTGAAACAGTATATCGTAGTGTATATGAAGTTTTTGATTTTATAGAGAAGTTTTTTAATATGGAAAAAAGATTAGAAAAAGATATTGAATTAATTTTTAAAAAGAATTTTGATAATAAAATGTTTACAGTATCAAATAGAAATGTGGATTTACAAATTTACTATCGTGCGATAACCTATATTACAAGAGACAAAGAAGAACGAAAAGTATTAATTCATACTGATACAAATGTATTTAAATTAAATATGACATTAAATGATATAATTTCTTTGTTAGACGATCGCTTTATTCAAACCCATCGAAGCTGTATTACCAATCATCAAAGAGTACACGAATGGAATTGGCCAAAGAATCACTTTATATTAGATAACGGTCAAAAAATAGAATATCTCTCTAAGAAGTACAAAAAGGAGGTAGAAAGAGTATGTTCAATCTAGATAATATAATTTGCTTTTTTTCAACTTGTATTGCTGAATTAGTATGTGTATACTGTTTTAATATTTTAACAAATAAAAATGAAAAAACGCATTGGATATATTTATTATGTGTGCCACTTTTTTCAATAGTTGTAGCAATAGAATATAATTATAAATTAGAATCTTTAAGTACAATTACTTCATTAATTTCTTATTTTATTTTATATTTTCTAATTTTTAGAAAAAATTCGAAAGAAACGTTTTTTTATGGTACAGCTATATACATAATAGCTTTAATGATTGATATTTTTACTATGTTTCGAATGTTGATTACATCGAAAATTTTTCCTGATTTAGATGTTGTAATATTAAAAACTATAGACACAGTTCCAATGCTAATTATTTTGATTTTAATATCAAGAATGAAAAAGTTTAATACTTACTTAAAATCTTTATTCAATAAATTAAAGAATATCAAATTTCCATATTTAAGAATTTTATTACTATTAAGCACTATTTTATCTCTGAGTTTTACAATACTATATATTACTTTAGGTAAAAATTTTGAAGATTTCCAAATTTATTTATATATATTAACTGTATCAATAATAATTTTGATGATAGTATATATAAATAAGGAATATAATAATTACACACTCAAGGAAACAAATGATTATTTAATTAAAGATAATGAATTTTATATTACATTACTTGATGATTACAGAGTATTTAAACATAATATTTTTCATCAACTAAATGGACTAAAAACAGTCGCAAATAAAAAAACAATAAATTTAATAGACGATATAATAAATGAATACAATGAAACATCCTTAGATACGCCAAATATAAAGAAAATGCCACTCGGTATAAACAGAATAATATATGAAAAAATGTATTATTTTAAAAACAAAGAAATTAGGTTAGGAGTAGATAATAATATTAAAAGTGATTTATACAATAATTTAACTCCAAGAAGTTATAATTTATTATGTGAAGCTTTAGGAATTCTAATTGATAATGCTCTACAAGCGACTTCTAAAACAAAAGAAAAAATATTAATGATTGATATGAAAGAAGACGAACTATCTTACCAAATTAAAATAATTAATACATTTGAGGATTTATTAGATTTAGAAAAATTAGGAACTATCAAATATACAACAAAAAATAGTGGTCATGGAATAGGATTATTTTCTTTAATTGGGAGAAGAAAATTAAAGTTAAAAACATCTATTATTAATGACTTATTTCTAAATGAAATAATCATTGAAAAACATTTAAATTAAAATAAGAAAAAAGATCATATGGTCTTGATCTTTTAAATTATAAAATTTCTTCTGGACAAGTTGGTTCTTCCCAAACAAATCCCCAGCATTTGCTACTTCCTTCATCAGCAGCTTGAGTTGCAACTCCAGAAAGTAATTTAGCTAAAAATGACATCGTTTTCCCTCCTTTATATTTTATTGTTTAAATCTATATCAACAATTTAAACCATGTTTTTCATAATACACCTTATAGTTATTAAAAGGTGTATTCGTTAATTTATATGTTATCGGATTAATACAAATGGATTGAATGATTAAGCAATAAACCAAAGCATTACTTAAAACTTGATTCTGAATTGTCAGAATAAGAGTCAAATATACTACGCACACCATGCATGCTTTGGCTTTTTGCTTTTTTCTTGTCTCTGAATGTATTAAAGGTCTTGCAGGTGTGTCAGCAGGTGCCCAAAGGAAAAAGGATAGAAACCCTATGCTCCAAAGGATATACATAAGATACTTTGGTATAGCTATATATTTGATAAAGTAGCATCCCAAAAGATAAATAGGAAGAGTAGTACACCAGCACGTTATAGACTTTTTTGCGTGCAGTCCATAAGCATATCTTCGCGCACTAGCATACACAATAACCAAAAGGATATACTCTTTCCAAATACCTAATAGAATGGAAAGGAACAACATTACAACTAACTTCGTGATTAAATTATAAACTGCTTCTAATCCGTATTTTAATTTTTTTGTTTGTAACTCATCACACTTCTCATGAGAAGAGATAAAATTGTAACATGTATCAACAAACTTCTTTTTCAACATTTACTACCCTCTCTTTAAACACAACTGAATTATAAACAAATTTTGGTAAAAAATGGGCAAAGTTAGTCTGAAAAATCAAAATTTAATTACGAAATATATTTTTCCATTTTACAATTTTTTTAAAAAGTCATTTCAAACATATTTTTATGAATTTCAGACATCACAAAACTTTGCCTTTCTAAATATATAGTAAAGTGATGATATCGTGAGTTTGCCGGTAAAGAATCCTTAAAAACTTTGTCGAATGGTTTATGTTGTACCTGCCATAAAATTCATGATAAGGTAGTATCAGCAGTAAATAAGAGTAAGAAGGAGAGGTGTGAATGTTGCGCGGAAAAGTTAAATGGTTTAATAACACAAAGGGCTATGGATTCATTGAATATGAAAATCTAGAAGATATCTTTGTTCATTATTCAGCCATCGTAAAAGAAGGATATAAAACGTTAAAAGAGGGCGAACTAGTAGACTTTAAATTAATTGAAACATCTAAAGGATTACAAGCAGTCGATGTTAACGTTGCAGAAATGACTACTGTAGAATAACAGTAGTTTTTTTCATATTTTTTTGATATAATCAAAATAGGAAGGTGATATCATGAAATTAAATATTCGTGGAGATAAAGTAGAAATTACAGAAGCTATCAAAAATCAAGTGATAGATAAAATAAAAAAAATAGATGTCTACTTTGAAAATCCAGACGAAATAACTTCTCATGTATTAATACGAATGGATGGCTTAAAACAAACCATTGAAGTAACAGTTCCAACAAAACGATTTACATTAAGAGCAGAAGAAACTCAGGATGATTTATATGCTGCTATTAACTTAGTAGTAGACAAATTAGAAAGGCAAATAAGAAAAAATAAAACAAGATTAAATCGCAAATACAAAAATAGTGAAAAATTTGAAATGAACATAGATTTTTCGGTAGAAGAAAATGAAATTGAAGATAACAAAATAGTAAAAAGAAAAGAAATTGAAATGAAGCCTATGGATGAAGAAGAAGCAATATTACAAATGGAACTTTTAGGACACGATTTCTTTATCTTCAAAAATGTAAAAGAAGATACAATCTCAGTTATCTATAAAAGAAAAAATAATACATACGGAATAATTAATGTAAAATAAGTGAAAAAGGATTGAAACAAATACACTGATAAAATAAATGTAGATACGTAAAAAAGATGTGTTTACATTTTTTTATGTTATTTTATATTTAGTAGGAAGAAATATGCATAGAATGAGAACCCCCAGAGGAAAAGGAAAAAATATTAAAAGATTATTTAAATGGAATAAGAATATCTACCATAGTTAAAAAGTACCAAGTGAGAGATTTATGATATATAGATGGTTAAAAAAGTATAAAGAAGAAGGATTCGAAGGATTAAAGTCAAGAACTGGAAAATCAGTTGGTGGATATAAAGGTATCGGAAGAAAAAAGCCTAAAAATAAAATTGAAGAACCTGTCATTTTGCATACAGACCAAGGTTCCGTTTATTCTTCCACATCTTATAACAATCTTCTTAAAATTTTAATATCCAAAGATCAATGAGTCGTGCTGGAATTCCAACTGATAATCCAGTTAAAATTGAACCAAGATTCTAATCTTTTTTGCTGTCTACTTTTTATAGACTAGTTCAAAACTTCAATCTTTTTATTTGATAGCATAAATTGAACATATTAAAAATACATTTTCAAAAGAGGGAATTGTATGAATCATGTAACTTTCATTCCGTTAGAAAGAATTTACCTTTATACTGTAAAAAAGAAATTTTTACTCTAGAAAAAACATCCAAAGGAGACAAAACTTTATTTACTATGTTAGGAAATTTAGGAAACAAAGAAGGAACATTAAAAGGAATAATTAATAGAAAATACAACGGAATTTATGAAAAAAGATATAATAAAAACCGCTTTCCAATTCAATTAAAAGAAATGTATCAGTCAGATTTTGAATTTGCATAAAATGAAGAAAAAGAATTAGGATAATAGAAATTTTTATAAGAAATAAAAAGATATCAGTAAGAATTTTACTCATTTTCAAGACTTTATGATAAAATACTACTTATGGAGGGTAGAAACTATGGGAATATTTAGAAAACTAATAGATTCAGAATATAAAGAATTAAAAAGATTTGAAAAGATTGCAGACGAAATTATGAGCTTAGAGCCAGAAATACAGGCTTTGACAGACGAAGAATTAAAAAATAAAACACTGGAGTTGAAAGAAAGATTATCAAATGGAGAAACACTTGATGATATTATAGAAGAAGCTTATGCAGTAATACGTGAAGCAGATTATCGAGTAATAGGAGAAAAGCCGTTCTATGTTCAAATTTTAGGTGGACTTGCTATTCATTATGGAAATATAGCAGAAATGAAAACTGGAGAAGGAAAAACACTTACTGAAACATTACCAGCATACCTAAATGCCTTAACGGGAGATGGAGTTCATATTGTAACAGTAAATGAATTCCTTGCCAAACGTGACTCCGAATGGATGGGAAATGTATTTCGTTTTTTAGGACTAACAGTCGGCTTAAACTTAAGAGAAATGAGTCCAAAAGAAAAACAAGAAGCCTATGCTTGTGATGTACTTTACTCTACCAATAGCGAAATCGGATTTGATTACTTAAGAGATAATATGGTAGTGCAAGCAAGCGAACGTGTTCAAAGACCACTAAATTTTTGTATTGTCGATGAAGTGGACTCTATTTTAATTGATGAAGCTCGTACTCCTTTAATTATTTCTGGAGGAAAATCGAATACCAAAGATCTATATTTAGATGCCAATCAAGCAGTTCAAGGATTTAAAGAAAATGAAGACTATGCATATGATGCCAAAACAAAAAGTACTTCTTTAATGGAACAAGGTGTATCAAAAATTGAAAGTCACTTTCATTTAAAAAATCTTTATGATTTAGATAATTCAGCATTAGTTCATCACATTAATCAAGCCCTAAAAGCTAATTATGCATTTAAAAAAGATGTCGACTACGTTGTAGATAATAACCAAGTAATTATCGTAGACCAATTTACAGGACGTTTGATGCAAGGACGTCAATTTAGTGAAGGATTACATCAAGCCATTGAAGCCAAAGAAAATGTAAAAATTAATGAAGAAACAAGAACAATGGCAACCATTACGTTCCAAAATTTATTTCGTATGTATAAAAAACTATCTGGTATGACAGGAACTGCGAAAACAGAAGAAGAAGAATTTAGAAATATTTACAACATGTACGTTATTCAAATTCCTACCAATAAACCAGTCATTCGTGAAGATTTACCAGACTTACTATATTCCAATGAACAAGGAAAATATCAAGCCATTGTAAAAACCATTAAAGAAATTCATGGATCTGGACAACCAATATTAGTTGGTACAATATCCGTTGAAGCAAATGAATACTTAGGTTCTTATTAACGAAAGCAGGTTTAAAGCATGAAATATTAAATGCTAAAAATCATGCAAGAGAAGCTGAGATTATTGCAAAAGCTGGAGAAAAAGGTGCAATAACTATCGCAACGAATATGGCTGGACGTGGAACCGATATTAAACTTGGAGAAGGAGTAAAAGAACTTGGAGGGCTTTGTGTCCTTGGAACAGAACGTCATGAGTCACGTCGTATCGATAACCAATTACGTGGGCGTGCAGGTCGTCAAGGAGATCCTGGAATGAGTCAATTCTTTGTATCCTTTGAAGACGAATTAATGCGTCGCTTTGGAACCGATAAAGTAAAAATGATGGTTCAATCTCTCGGAATGGTTGGAGATCAATCCATTCGTTCCAAAGCTTTATCGAGAAGTATCGAATCCGCTCAGAAAAAAGTCGAAGGAAATAACTTCGATATGCGAAAAAGTTTGTTGGATTATGATAATGTAGTAAATGAACAAAGACTGATTATTTATGAAAAACGAAACGAAATATTAGAGCAAGAAAGTGTTCACGAAAATGTTAAAGAAACATTTAAAAATACAATAACTGCATTGATTGAAAGTCATATTGCTCCAGAGGGTTATTTAACAGAAAATGACAAATCAGAAATCGCAGAATATGTAAATACTAACTATATTAAAGGAACTCCAATTGACCCAAGCATTTTAAACGAAAAGTCGGATGAAGAAATCATTGAATATCTCTTGAATGAAGTAAATGAAGACTACGAAGAAAAAATCAAAGATGCACCACATTTTGAAGAATTTGAAAAAGCAATTATGCTTCGTGTAATTGATTCATTGTGGGTAGATCACTTAAATGAAATGGAACATTTAAAAGATGGAATTATGTTACGTGGATATGGACAAATAAATCCATTACAAGCTTATACGATGGATGGATTTGAATTATTTGAAAGACTTTTAGATAAAATTGATGACAATGTAGCTCAATTCTTATTAAAAGCAGAAATAGAACAAAATTTAGAAAGAAAACAAGTAATTCAAGGAAATGCAAATGATGGAAAACAAAAAGTAGGTCATACTGTCAAAAACGATAAAAAAGTTGGAAGAAATAATCCTTGTCCTTGCGGTAGCGGGAAAAAGTATAAAAATTGTTGTTTAAAAGCTAAGTAAAATAAGGCTTTCCGAAGAATTTGAAAAAATCCAAAGTGGTAGCGAAATTTACATTTGTTCCCACAAATTAGAAATAAAGTACTAAAACATTGATAAATAAAGGAATGTTAACATAGATAAAATGATAACATTCCTTTTTGTTTTAGTAAAATTAATCAAAAATAAAAAAGGAGATGATAGAAATGATTAGTATTAGAAAAAGGGGAAAGGTGTATCAGTATAGGTTTGAAACAGCAAGAGTAAATGGCAAAAGGAAATATATTTCAAAATCTGGTTTCAAAACAAAAAATGCGGCATTTATTGCAGGATAAAAAGCTTATGATGAATATCAAAATGGTGGATGCAGAGTAGAGGCATTTATGTCTTATGGAGATTATTTAGATTATTGGATAGAGAATTATTGCAAAGTAAATTTAAAACACAGAACAATAGAAGAATATTCAGTTATTGCTAATAAATATTTAAAAATCGGTTTAGGACACTATAAACTTAATGCAATTACAAGTTATCAGTTAAATAAATATTTAATAGATGTGTGTAGGAGATATGATTACTCTTATGGATATTTAAGAAATTTTGTAAAAGTAATAAAATGTTCATTTAGAGTAGCAACTGATATCTTTGGATTTATTAATTATAATCCAGCAATAACTGTAAGTTTTCCACATCTTGCACAATTTAAAAAAAGACCATAAGGCATATATATACTCAAGATGAAATTGATATCATTTTAAATAGATTTAAAAATAATGATTCCTTTACTTGCGCGTTTTTAACTGCGTGTTTCACTGGTATGAGAACAGGAGAAGTTTGTGCCCTAACGTGGGATAAAGTTGATCTTGAAAAAAGAATTATCAGCATTGAACATAATGTATATAGTAAGGTAAAAGATGAAAAAGGCAAATGGTTTTTGGGTACGACCAAAACAATAAATGGAGTAAGAAAAGTATATATTTGTGATACTTTATTAACTGCATTAAAAAACTATAAAAGTAAACAAGATAATTATAAGAAGGATTATGGAAAAAATTATAAATACTATCATTTAGAAGCTGTTAAAAATAAGTATGGAAAAATAGTAGAATATAGGGTAGTTGAAACTACTAGAAGACCTAAATCATTGGAGACGTTAGATTTTGTATTTAGAAAAGATAATGGAGTTTTTAGCGGAACTGACATTGTAAAATATCTTTACAAAGTAATTCATACAGAAATAGGAATAAAAAATTGCAGATTTTATGATTTAAGAGGAAGTTATGCAACAAAGAGTTTAAGAAATGGAGTCGAAATTAGAGATGTAGCTGATATCTTAGGTCATAGTAAAATAGAGGCAACCGAGAACTACTATATATCTACAACTGAAAAAACGCTTAGAGAAGCAAGTGAAAAGTTTGAAGAGACCATAAAATCAGAAACTATAAATGAAATTATAAAGTTTAAAAACTAGAATTTATATAATTGATTAAAACTACCGATAACGGTATAATATATAAAAGAGGTGAAAATTTATGGAATTTATGACTACAAAAGATGCAGTAAAAAAATGGAATATTAGTGAAAGAAGAATAAGACAATTATTACAGGATGGTAGAATTGAAGGCGCAGTTAAAAATGGTAATAGTTGGAATATTCCAGTTGATGCAATAAAACCAGTAGACAAAAGAGTTATTAAACCAGATTTTACAGAATTTATTATTGATTTAGAGGTTAATTATTTTAATGAAGTTGACCAATTAAAGAGAGAATTAGATAATAAAAGACCGATACCAAAAGAAACATTAAGATCATTAGAAGATTCAATTAATCTTGAATGGACATACAATAGTAATGGTATAGAAGGAAATACTTTGACACTTAGAGAAACACAAGTTGTATTAGAAGGAATTACAGTTGGTGGAAAATCAATAAAAGAGCATTTAGAAGCTATCAATCATGAAAAGGCTATTTTATATTTAAACGATTTGGTAAAAGAAGATAACCCGATTACTGAGTGGAATATCAAAGGTATTCATCAATTAGTTTTAAAAGATATTGATAATGAAAATGCAGGAAGATATAGAAGAGAAAATGTTACTATAAAGGGAGCAACTCATACTCCACCAGATTATTTGAAAGTTCCAGAATTAATGGAAAAACTAGTTTTAAATTACGAAAATTGGAATGATTTTCATCCAATTATTCAAGCTGCTTTATTACATGGTGAATTAGTTAAAATTCATCCATTTGTAGATGGTAATGGTAGAACTGCAAGGTTACTTATGAATTTAAATTTAATGAATTATGGGTTTAATCCAGTAATAATAAAAAAGGAAGATAGATTAGAATATTATGAAGCATTAGATAAAGCTCATACAACTGGTGATTATACAGATTTTGTTAAATTAATAGTTAAACTGGAAATAGAAACATTAAAGAAATATTTAGAA
>CAOWNX010000004.1 GCA_948552115.1 uncultured Bacilli bacterium | reverse complement strand
CAAATCAAAGTGATATGGGTAAATGGCAATTTAGTGTGCATTGTTTAATTCAAGAGGTGAAACGTTGTGAGCAAATGGGAGTTCAAAAAATGGTGTTGCATCCAGGAAGTGCTGTAGGAATTTCTCACGAAGAGGGAATAGAACATATTATTGAAGGGTTAAATCTAGTATTACCTCATATGAATCATTGTAAAATTCTTTTGGAAACGATGGCAGGAAAGGGAAGTGAATGTGGTTCTACGCTAGAAGAAATTCATGCTATTCTAGATGGTGTAAACGATTCTAACTATTTTGGTGTTTGTTTGGATACTTGTCATTTGCATGATGCAGGATATGATATGAAAAATTTTGATTCATTTTTAACATTGCTCGACCAAATTCTGGGTATGAATCAGGTGGAATGTATTCATATTAATGATAGTAAGAATGCGATGGGAACTCATAAGGATCGTCACGAAAATATTGGCTTTGGTACGATTGGATTTGATGCATTAGCATTTATTTGTAATCATGAAGCATTTCAAAAAGTTCCTAAGATTTTAGAAACTCCTTTTTTGGGCAATACCGACTTTGATAAGATGAGAATCTATCCTCCTTATCGCTTTGAAATTGAAATGATACGAAATCATCAATTTGATTCTGATTTATTCGAACATATTCGAGATTTTTATAAAAAGGATTGATATTTTATTCGATATTCATGGATTAAACGATTTATTTTTTGAAAATTTTCTTCTGTGAATTTATCTTTGTAGCGTTCTAGTTGGAACCCATTTGGATTTCCTAAGATATTTCGCCAATTTTTTTTCACAAATAAGTAGGTAAATTCTAATTCTTCTTCACTTAAATTGACATTGTTTTTGATGGCAAATTTTTGGACATCTTCTTTGGTTAATAAATTCATATATCTTTCTATGATATGAAACATAATAATCACCTATATTATTGTATGAAATGAATGAAAAAATGAATACTAGTAATGGTGAAGAAAATGAAAAAGAAGTCAATTTGGTATGTATATCTTTTTTTGTTTTTTTTATTTTGTGTAGTAGGAGGACGTCTTTTTTTTCTTACCTTTGTCAAACATGAGTCTTTTGAAAATTTATTAAAGCAAAAAACAGAAGTGTATGTCGAAGGAGAAAGTGCACCAAGAGGAAGAATAATGGATACGAATGGAGTAGTGTTGGTTGATAATACGTTAGTTTTGGAAATTGCTTATCATAAAATTGGAAATCCGACCTTTTTCGAAGAAGTGGATATTGCCAAACAGTTGTTATCTATTTTTGAAGTAGAGGAAGCTAGCGAGAAAGATCTTCGAGAGTTTTACGCATTGAAACATCCAGAATTGGTCAAAGAATTTATTACGTCGGAAGAATATTTTGCGTTGGAATCTAGAAAAATTACCATGGATGAGATTAATAAAATGATGCGAGAGAGAATAGCTATTGATACGATAATGAATATGAGTCATGAAGAAAAAGTTTTGGCACAATTTTATCGTTTGATGAACGAGGGATATGCTTATCAAAATAAAATTATTTTATCGGATGCTAGTTCGGAGATTGTAGCACGAATTAGTGAGAAAAAGATTCCTGGTATTTTTATTAATGAATCTTGGAAACGAAGTTATCCTTTTGGGGAAATTCTTCGGGGTATATTTGGTAATATTCAAAAGGGAATTTTGGAGGAACAAAAAGAAGAGTATTTGGCACAAGGGTATCAACTTACGGATACGGTGGGCGTTAGTTATTTGGAAGCACAATATGAAACTTATTTAAAAGGAGAGAAGGCACAGTATTTTGTAAATTCGGACAAAAGTCTTACGCTTGTGAAAGAAGCGAAACGAGGTAGTGATGTTTATTTATCGATTGATATTGTTTTACAACAGAAATTAGATGAGGTGGTACGAAATACTTTGTTAAAGGTAAAACAAATGCCTAATACAGAGTTTTTAAAGGAAAGCTATGCTTTGATCGGGGATCCAAAAACTGGTGCGATTCGGGCCATGGTGGGAAGAAGAATTTTAGAACATGGGATGAATGCTCAATTTCAAGAAGTTAGTTCAAATACATTTTTATCTTCGTTTACAGTCGGAAGTATTGTAAAAGGGGCATCTCATACAGTGGGATATATGAATGAAGTAATTGAAGTAGATAAAAAAATTTATGATTCTTGTGTGAAACTTTATTTTGTGCCTGAGAAATGCTCTTATAAGAAACTTGGATATTTGGATGATATTACCGCTTTAAAGTGGTCAAGTAATTATTATCAATTTTTGACTGCAATTAAACTTTCTGGGAAGCAATATTTTTATAATATGCAACTCAATGCGGGAGAAGATGTTTTTCAAAAATATCGGAATATCTTTGCCATGTATGGGCTTGGAAGTCTTACGGGACTTGATATTCCCAATGAACAAAATGGAATAATTGGAAAAAATAGGAGTGATGATTTGCTTCTTAATTTGACGATTGGACAGTATGATACTTATACGCCAGTTCAGCTTCTTCAATATATTCATACGATTTATCAAAGTGGAAAACGATATGCTCTTTCTTTGATGAAAGAAATTCGATCCGTTGATGGGGAAATTTTAGTTCAAATGGAACCTAATATATTGTCTGAAGTGGGAATGGAAGAGTTTTATTATGACCGTATTCGAGAAGGATTTCGACAAGTACTCGATCATGGAACTGGTTCTGGATATGTCAATCCGAGTATTCAAGCGTTTGGTAAGACAGGAACTAGTGAGTCGTTTTATGATTCGAATCAAGATGGGGTAGTGGACACGAAAACAATTAGTTCTACGTTTGCAATGATTGGTCCAGAAAATGATACGCAGTACAGTTTGGTTTTGGTGACACCCAATTTGAGTCATTATGATGGAGTCAAGGATTATACGGCCCCTTTTAATCGATATATTAGTACAGAAATGAGTGAGTATTTGCTTCATTATTCTAAAAATCCATAAAATTCTTTTTGGGAGCTTTGTTTTTCTTTGAAAATGCAAGTTTTTTTGGTATAATACATATGGATTTTAAAAGGAGGCAAGAAAATGGCAAAAAATGAAAATAGACAATTTGTTGGTTTAAAATGTAGTAGATGTGGAAGACAACTTCGTCCTACTTCAAAAAATAAAAAGAATACAACTGATAAATTGGAGTTAAAAAAATATTGTCCTACTTGTAAGCAAGTAACTGCGTTTAAAGAAACGAAATTAGCGAAATAAGAGAGTGAGTGTGACTTATGCTTATCAATATTAATGATATTAAAAATGGAATGACTGTTATTGTTGATGGAAATCTTTGTTTGATTCAGGAATTTCAACATGTAAAACCAGGAAAAGGAAGTCCTTTTATTAAAATTAAGTTAAGAAATTTGAGAACGGGGAGTATTGTAGAAAATACTTATAATACAAATATTAAAATTGAACGTGCTCATGTGGATAAAATGCCAATGCAATTTTTATATGCAGATGGTGCAAATTATGTATTTATGAATACAGAAACTTATGAGCAATTGGAAGTTCCTTCATCAAAGTTGGAAACGGAATCGAAATTTTTAAAAGAAGGAATGGAAATTCAGATTGATCAATATGAAGGAGAAATTTTAGGAGTTACATTACCTGAAAAAATAGAATATGAGGTTGTTGAAACAGAACCTGCTGTGAAAGGAAACACAACCAATAATGCAATGAAGGATGCAACGATTGAAACGGGTTATGTGGTAAAGGTCCCTTTGTTTATTAATCAAGGAGAAAAAATTGTCATTTCAACAAGTGATGGAAAGTACTCTGGAAGAGCTTAAGGAATAGGTATTCTATTCTTTTTTGTTTGTGTTAAAAAGCAATATTTTTAAGAAAGAACTTCTAAAATAGAATAAAGGAGTTCTTTTTCTATGAATAAAAGAATTATTATTTCTTTTTGTATTTGTTTTGTGGAATATTAGATATTATGAGTTTGAAGTTATGGAAAAAAATATGGATTTTTTTTGATAGGACTTACGATAAATGGAAATAGTACCACTACATTTCTGAGTAAGACAAGTGGATATGCAATTGTGATAAAGGGGCAAGGGATTATAAGAATTGGGGATTAAGGATAAACAATGATTTTACTAGAAGTGTAATGAATTTTAATCTGATTATTATTGTGAATATGAAAAACATCAGATTTTATGAAAGCTAGTTATCCCGAAGTAAAAGGATTTACAAAAGAAATGTTGAAAGAATGGTGAAATGTAATGATGATGAGATTACAACACCAATGATGTTGGACAAATAATTTATTAATTTTAAAATTTTAGAGAATTGCTTCCATGTTTTTTTTCTGTTATACTCTTTTTAGAATAGAGGAGTTTTTGTGAAAGAAAATATTCGTATGTTTCAAGAGTGGTATCGCCTTTGTAAGCCAAATAAGGCGGTATGGTTTTTTCAATTTGCAACGGTAATTGTAGTTAGTATTTGTTTGGTTTGTGAATCAATGTATGTGGCTAAAGTTACGACAAGTTTGGCAGATGGTAATATACAAATGGCACTTTTCTGTTTAACTTTAGCTTTAATTTTTATTTTGCTACGTCAATTTTCTTGGATACTGAATTATCAAAATATGTATTCTTTAATTGGAGATATTTATAAACGGTTGCAAAATCGTATTTTTCATAAAATTATTCATGGAAAAGAAAAAAATTTTGAAACGATTTCTAAAGAAAAATTAATTAATATTTTTCATAGTGATGCTTATGAAACTGCGAAATTTAGTGATCAAATTTGTTCTCGATTTCGTTATTTACTTTCTACAATTTTAACTCTTTGTTATGTATTTTCTGTTTCCGTATCCATTGGTTTTGTGGTGTTACTTGTGATTCTTATTAATTATCGAATTTTAAATTGGATTAATACGAAAATTAGTTTATCGGTTAAAAATGTGAAGGAAGCTATTGATGAGGAATTTGAGACATTCTCAGAAATCTTAGCTTCTAAAAATATGATTGATTCTTATGATTTGACAAAGAAAATGGAAAAAGAGTTTGCTCGTAAAAATGAAAATTTTATGCAAAAGCAACAGAAGAAGAATATGGCAAATTCATTATTGGAAAATAGTTTTTTTGGTTATTATAAAACCGTTATTTATGGAATTACTTTGGTTTTAATCTATTTGCTTAGTCATGGTAATTTAACGTTGACAGTGTATTTGATTGTGGTTTCTTATTTAACGGATAGTGTAACAAATAGTAAAGATTTTATGGGAATTTTAACAGAGTTAAAAAATGCTTATGTTACTTGTAATCGCGTTAATATTATTTTGAATTTTGATGAAAAAGAAGGCATTGTTTTTGGAAATGTCAATAAGGATGATATTTCTGGAGAATTAGATTTTTTAAATGTTAATTTTGATGCTTCTTTGGAAACAGATATTGAACTAAATGATTTGAAACATGTCAGCTTTCATATTCCAAGTAATCAAACCGTTTTATTTCATGGGGCACGAAGTAGTGGCAAGAGAACCATATTTTATTTGCTTCGAAGAATTATTATAGCTAATTCTGGGAATATATATATGGATAAGATTAAAATTCAAGATTATAATGCGAAAGTATTTCGCAAGAATTTGAATTATTTAACGACAAAACCATTTTTTTATCATGGGTCTATTTTGCAAAATATGAAGTTAATTGATTCAAAAAAGGAACGGATTGTTTCGGTTTTAAAAGAAGTTGGAATTTATGATACCATTTTAGGATTAAAAAATGGACTTCGGACGGAAGCAAATGAACTGCCGAAAAGAGAACAGTACTTACTTGGACTTGCTCGATTGTTACTCATGAATAGTGAAATCTTAATTTTGTATGAATTTCCAAATTATTTAAGTAGCAATGATAAAGATTTTATTAAAAGTATTTTAGTATCATTACATGGTAAGAAGACAATTTTGGTATTTTCTGCGAATGAAGATATTGCGGATATTTCAGATCTTGTGTTTGAGGTAGAGCGGGGACGTGTAAAGAAGGTAAAATAAAAAAGATTAGTGCAAGTGTATGAAGTGTACTAATCTTTTTTTTCTTGTATTAATTGGTAACCAACTTGATTGATGGTTCCTGCTCCAATGGTTATAATGATATCTCCCTTTTGAACGTTTTGTTTTAAGTAGTCTATGATTTCTTGGTAATTTGGAAAAAAGAAGCAGTTTTTATTTTTTTCTTGAATTAAATTTGCTAAATCTTTGGAAGAGATGCCTGTTGTGTTTTCTTCTCTTGCAGCATAGACTTCAGCAAGTAGAACATAATCGAAGTTTGCAAGTACTTCTGCAAATTCCTGTAAATGTTCTACGGTTCTAGAGTAGGTGTGAGGTTCAAAGATTGCCCATGTTTTTTGATGTGGTATGCTTTTGGCACTTTGTAGGGTTGTTTTCATTTCGGTTGGGTGATGTGCATAGTCATCAAATACTGGAATATCTTTAAAAACTCCAATTTTTTCAAATCTTCTTTTTGCACCTGTGAATTTTAAAAGACCATTTTTGATATCTTTTTTTGAAATTTCATAAAAGTCACAAGTGGCAATGCAAGCTAAGGCGTTGTATACATTATGTATTCCTAATACATTTAAAGAAAACTCTTCATAGAATTTGTTATTTTTATAAACTATAAATGTTGGGTAACCATAGGAATCTGTTTGAATATTGTGAGCTGTAAAGTCTGCTTTTTCTTTTACTCCATAAGTAATTAAATTCGGGGCACCATCAAGAATTTCTTTGGTGTTATCATCGTCGATATTAGCAATAACGAAACCATCATTTGGAAGTCGTTTGATAAATTTTTGAAATGATTTTTTTGTATTTTCAATGGTTTTGAAATAATCTAAGTGATCGTCATCAATATTTAGAATAATTTCGGTTTTTGGATAAAACTTTAAAAATGAATCAACAAATTCACAAGCTTCTAAAATAAAGTAATCGCTGTTTCCGGTTCGATTATTTCCATTTATTATTTTCAAGTCTGCTCCAACTTCGATAGTTGGGTCTTTTTTGGCTTCTAGAAAACAAGTGGCAATCATCGAAGTAGTAGTTGTTTTTCCATGGGTTCCACTAATGCAAATACATTCTTTATAACATTGGGTGATAAGCCCTAAAAATTCGGAACGTTCCATTCTAGGTTTGTTCTGTTTTTTGGCTTCTAGTAATTCGATATCATTTTCAGGAATGGCTGCTGTGTAAACGATTAAATCAGCATTTTTGATATTTTCTATATTGGAACCGATGGTAATGTTTAGGCCAAGCTCTTTTAAGTGTTTCGTATTTTTTGATTCTGATTGATCACTTCCAGATACATGAAAGCCATAGTGGGTTATATGTTCTGCAAGACCACTCATGCTGACACCACCGATTCCAATCATGTGAATGTTTTTGTATTTTTGAATGGATTCTAAATAAGTCATAAAAATACCTCGTTTCTGATTTTATTATAACTTATGTGAAAATAAACGTAAAGTTCTTTTCTAAGTATTGTAAAGCATGAAAAAAAAGCAAAAAATATTCCCGAAATGCTTTACATTTCTAATGAATTCGTGTAACATAGTGGTAGATAGTGGTACATGGTGGAAGAAAGTGGGGGATAAAATGTTTTTGGGAGAATATCATCATAACATTGATGAGAAAGGACGAATTGTTTTACCAAGTAAGTTTCGTACAGAACTCAAAGACAAATTTATCATTGCCCGCGGTATTGAAAAGTGCTTATATGTTTATTCTTTAGAAGATTGGAATAAATTAGTAAGTAAATTGGAAACTCTACCTTTTACGAAAAAAGATGCCAGAACGTTTATCCGTTCTTTCTTCTCTGGTGCTACTTTCTGCGAGTTCGATCAACAAGGTAGAACTTGCATAACCTCCCCCCTCGTTCGTTACGCCGATTTAACTAACGATCGTATTGAAATATGGAATCAAGTGGAATGGGAAGCAAATTTAAAACAGATGGAGGAGAATCTTTCTGATATCGCCGAAAACTTATTTATGGATGTGAATTTATGAAACACTATTCCGTTTTAAAGAACGAAGCTCTTCAGTATTTGAATTTGAAGTCCGATGGAATTTATGTGGATGCTACCCTAGGTTATGGTGGGCATTCTAGTGAAATTCTAAAACATGTTTCAAAGGGGCATTTGTATGCATTTGATCAAGATGAGGAAGCAATTTCTTATTCTTTGAAACGTTTATCCGAAATTGGAACAAATTTTACTTTAATTCATGCTAATTTTGTTACAATGAAGGAAGAACTGGAACATCTTGGAATTTCTTCTGTCGATGGTATTTTATTTGATTTGGGAGTTTCTAGTCCTCAAATTGATGAAGAAAAACGGGGTTTTTCTTTTATGAGAGAAGAAGTCATGGATATGCGGATGGATCAAAGTAAGCCGTTTGATGCCAAGAAATTATTGCAAACTTATTCTTATGAGGCATTATGTGATATCTTTTTTCGATATGGAGAAGAGTCACGTAGTAAGTTGATTGCCAAGAAAATTGTGGAACAAAGAAAGACAAAATCTTTTGTGTATACGAATGAATTGGTTTCTTGTATTCGAGAAGCAGTGGGAGCAAATTATTTTTATAAAACACATCCAGAACGAAATATTTTTCAAGCGATTCGTATTGAAGTGAATCAAGAACTTGTTGTGTTAGAACGTGTTTTACCAGAAGCGATATCTTTGTTAAAGCCAGGTGGAAGACTTTGTGTGATTACTTTCCATTCTTTGGAAGATCGTATCGTAAAACAAATATTACGAAAGTTTAGTGAAGTGGACCCAATGGTAAAAGGAATACCTGAAATACCAAAAGAATATATGCCAAAAATAAAGTTAATTACTCGTAAACCGATTGAGCCAAGTGAAGAAGAACTCATGGAAAATCGTCGCAGTAAGAGTGCAAAGTTACGGGTGATAGAAAGGAATTAAAAATGAAAAACATGAAACGTGTATCGAGAATTGCTCGTGGAGAAAAATTTGTTTATGTAGTTATTTTATTTGTTATGATTTCTATGCCTATTTGTACTGTGCTTACGAAAGCACTGTTGTCAGAGAGTAATATTGAAGTGGAACAAATGAAATTAAAAATAGAAAATCAAGAAGGGGTTAATGAATCGTTGAGTATGCAAATCGATGAGTTAGCAAGTTTAGATAAAATTCAAGAAGTTGCAACAGAAAAAGGTTTGAGCTATAATAATGAAAATATAAAAATTATTAATGAATAGTGGAAGGCGTTTATGAAAAGAAAAGGAAAGTTTTTAAATTCGATCCATTTGAATGTAAAGATAACAATACTTATCTTTTCTTTTTTCTTTGTAGCAATCATTGCAAAACTTGCTTATGTTTGTTTAAGTGATGATGTCGATGGTATTAATTTGAGAGAGTTTGCGGATAATCGGAATACGACGAAACAAACAATTTATGCATCTCGTGGTTCGATTTTTGATGCGAATGGAGATGAACTTGCTAAAAATGTAAAGTCTTATACTGTAATTGCTTATCTTTCTTCTAGTAGAACGAAAGATATTACGAAACCAAAACATGTTGTCGATAAAGAGGGTACTGCAAGAGCTTTGTCTCCTATTTTGAATATGAGTGAAGAATATATTTTGAATTTGTTAAACCAAAATTTATATCAAGTGGAGTTAGGACCTGGTGGAAGAGGGATTACAGAAGATACGAAAAAGCAAATTGAAAAGTTGGACTTACCAGGGATTGACTTTCTTTCTAGCTCAAAACGATTTTATAAAAATAAGAATTATGCTTCTTATTTGATTGGTTATGCTAGAGCAAATGAATCGGGAGAAATTACTGGAGGCATGGGGATTGAATCTTATTATGATGAAACACTTAAAGGTACTCATGGTTATACAGAGTATCAACAAGATGCTTATGGATATCCAATGCCAAATACACAAATTACAGAAGATGCAGAGCGTGGTAGTGATATTTATTTAACAATAGATAATAATATTCAGTTTATATTAGAAAATATTTTGACAAAATTAAAAAATGAACATTCTTTGGATTGGGCTCAATTTTCTGTGATGAATGCGAAAACGGGAGCAATTGTTGGTTCTGCTACTGTTCCAAATTTTGATTTGAATACGTTAAATGGAATTACAAGTTATTTGAATCCGCTTACAAGTTATCAATATGAACCAGGATCGACGATGAAAATATTTTCTTTTATGGCAGCAATTGAACATGGAATTTATCATGGGGAAGAGATGCTTGATTCTGGTAGTATTACTTTGAGTGATGGAACAAAAATCAGCGATTTTAATAATGTTGGTTGGGGGTCTATTAGTTATGATACAGGATTTTCTTATTCTTCGAACGTGGCTGCTACGAAACTTGGACTTGCACTCGGTGTTGATAAATTGAAAGATTTTTATATTCAATGTGGTTTTGGAAGTACTACGGGGATTACACTTCCAGCGGAAAGTTCTGGTGTTGTTAAATTTACTTATGAGAGTGAACTTGCAAATGCTAGTTTTGGACAAGGTATGACAATTACCCCGATTCAAATGTTGCAAGCTTTATCTAGTTTGGCAAATGATGGAGTTATGGTGAAACCTTATATTGTATCTAAAATTGTAGATTCTACTGGTCGTGTTACGTTTGAGGGTTCGAAAGAGGAAGCTGGGAGAATTGCAAGTGTTTCTACAATCGATCGTATGAAGAAGATGATGTATGATGTAGTTTATCATGGCTTTGATTATAATAAAGCCTATGCACCAAATAATGTAACAATCGCTGGAAAAACGGGAACCGCTCAAATACCTTCTCCAAATGGTGGTTACATGACAGGAGAATATGATTATATTAAAAGTTTTGCAGGCTTTTTTCCTTATGAAGATCCCGAGTATGTGATATATTTTTCTACGAAGCAACTTGTTAGTACTACTTCTGATATTACGAAATTAATTTCATCAGCAATTGGTGAAATTGCAAAAGTGATGAATTTGAGTGAAACGACTTCTCAAGAAGAAGTTAGTAAGGTTGTAGAACTTTCTAATTATATTTCTGCGTCTGTTGATCAAACGTTAGAGGATTTAAAATCAAAAAAAATACTTCCAATTGTAGTGGGAGATGGAAAGTATGTTGTAAATCAATATCCACTTCAAAATAGTAAAGTATTAGAGGGTTCTAAAGTTTTTTTGTTGACGAATGGAAGTCATATTACGATGCCAGATGTTAAGGGTTGGAGTACGAGTGAGGTAATTCGTTTTTGTAATTTTATTGGTCTTCCTTATCAAATGAATGGTTATGGTAAGGTAAAACAAACAAATATTGAACCTGGAAGTGTCATTCATTTTGATGTATCTTTAGAAATTGAACTTGGAGAATAACTAATTGGACAGGATTACTTGAATCATTTCGCTTCTTCCAGCAGTACGGATGGGATAACCCCAAACTCCGTAACCAGAGGAGACGATGATTTGAAAGTTTCCTGTTTTTTTATATCCATATTGTAAGAAGAAATTGGCTGGAAATATTTGACCTGCATGCGTATGTCCAGAAAGTTGTAAGTCAATATGAAGATTTTTGGCAAGTTTTTGGTCTAGTGGTTGGTGATCTAGAAGAATGGTAGGGTAAGTGGTATCAATTTCTTGCACTATTTCTTCTAGATTTTTTCTTGCTTTTTTTAAGTAATTATTCCGATGGTCTTTTCTTCCAATGATGTTGATTTGTTTTTGAATCGTGATTGCTTGATCTTCTAATGTTTGAATGTTTTGATCTTTTAATTTTTTTCTGGTATCTTCATTTAATAGGTCGTGGTTTCCTTCAATATAATAAATCCCATCTTTGGTTTTTATTGTTCCAAATTTTTGAATTGCCATATTTTTTTGTTCTTCAGTGGTATATTCATCAAAAATGTCTCCACCAAAAACAAAAATATTTGCATTAAGAGAATTTGCGTGTTCGACGATTTGGTCTAGTAATTCTTCTTGATGATTGATGCCTAAGTGAAGGTCAGATATCATACCAATGGTGAATGGGTTATTCATTTTTTTCTCAATTTTGATGTCATATTTTTTGATTATGGGATGATTGATGTTATATGCACCGTATATGGTAATTAAGATACAGCAAATTATAATCGGAATGTCTCGAATTTTTTTCATTTTGAATATTTGAGTCATTTTTGGTTTGTGAATTATTTTACTTATGATTATAAGAAAGTCAAAACATAGTTGGAATATTATAAAATAAATGATAAATCCAATGAGTACATTTCTTCCAAGAAATATGAAACAGGTAGATAGATAAATCAATAACCAATAGATTATTTTTGTTTTTGTCGTTTTCGGATTCCATATATTTTGTATTTTTTTTCCAAAATAATATCCTCCAATGCAGAGGATTAAGATAATCGGAATAATCCAATTGGCATAGTTCATCCAAGTCACTTCTTTCTTTTTTATTTTATCATTTTTTCTTTGTTTTAAACTTACAATTTTGTAATGAAAAAAAGAACTAGACTTTTACTTGAAAAGCTTGTTCTAGTTCTTTGATTTCTGATTTTGACCATTCTTCGAAGTTTTGATTTACTATTTGTGTTGGCTGATATTTGTAAGGTTGAAGGAAAAAACGACTTGGGTCTTTGATGTATGTTTTTACTTTTTGGATATCCTCTTTGGTGTGCATGGTTTTGTTTATCGTCATTCGAAATTCATAATTGATACCACTTTCTTCAATTAATTTGATGCTAGTTTTTAATTTGGCGATATCTGTTTTTATTCCAGCGGTCGTGGAATATTTTTCCCAAGTATTTTTTATATCCATCGCAATGTAATCTACTAATTTTAAATCTATAATTTTTTTGAGAAGTATGGGATTTGTTCCATTCGTGTCTAATTTTATTTTTAAGTGTAGTTTTTGAATTTTTTCCATTAATTCGATTAGTTTGGAACCATAAATGGTTGGTTCTCCTCCTGTAATTACAACAGCATTAATAAATGATGTTCTTTTTTGCATTTCTTTGATAACTTCTTCTGTTTCATAGATGTTTTCTTTTTTATTGACAATCGATTCGTTATGACAGAAGGGGCAACGAAAATTGCACCCTCCCAGAAAGATAACGAAACAGGGAAAACTTGGATAATCGATTAAGGAAAGTTTTTGAATTCCGTAAATCATTCTACTACGAATTCTGTTCTTTGATGGAACTCTTCTCGTTTGGAATTATTAAAGTTTTGAACTGGTCGATAGAATCCTACGACACGAGTCCATACTTCACAATCTCCACCACATGTAGGGCAAGTAAAGTGTTCTCCGTCAATGTATCCATGATCTTTACAAATACTATAGGTTGGAGAGAAGGATAGGTAAGGTAATCGATAGTTCTCGAAAATATTTTTTAGTAAGTTTTTGGTAACGTTTGGATCGTGAATTCTTTCTCCAAGGTAAGCATGTAATACCGTTCCACCTGTATATTTGGTTTGTAGGTCATCTTGTAATTCAATTGCTTCAAAAAGATCTGTGGTTGCATCTACTGGAAGTTGGGTACTATTGGTATAGCAAACATCTTTTTCTCCAGAGGTAATAATGTCTGGATATGTTTTTTTGTCTAGTTTGGCAAGACGTGGAGCTGTTCCTTCCGCAGGAGTTGCTTCTAGGTTATATAAATCTCCAGCACTTTGATATTCCGTTAACACTTCATTCATGTAGTCTAATATATCTTTGGCAAATTCTTGTCCATAACGAGTCGTGATGTTTTCTTTGTCTCCTGTAAAGTTTCTTATACATTCATTCATTCCTACTAGGCCAATGGTATTAAAGTGATTTTTCCAATATTCTCCTAAACGTGCTTTCACATCAGATAGATAAAATTTACTGTAAGGATAAAGTCCAAATTCTGTATTTTTTTCTAAGAATTTTCTTTTGGTTGTTAAAATATCACGACACATATCCATTAGTTTTCGTAGTTCTTTTTTTAGTACAGATTTGTCTTTGTAAAGGTATCCAAGACGTGGTAAGTTAATGGTTGTAACACCAATACTTCCTGTCATAGGGTTGGCACCAAATAATCCACCACCACGTTTTCTAAGAACACGATTATCAAGACGTAAGCGACAACACATGCTTCTTGCATCTTCTGGGTTCATGTCACTGTTAATGAAGTTAGAGAAGTAGGGGATTCCGTATTTGCTTGTCATTTTCATAACTTCGTCAACGATTGGTCGATTCCAATCAAATTCTTTGGTAATGTTATAGGTAGGAATTGGGAAGGTAAAGCTTCTTCCTGAGGCATCTCCTTCTGTCATCACTTCACAGAATGCTTTGTTTAACATATCCATTTCGGCTTGGAAATCTTTATATGTTTCTTCTTTGTATTCTCCACCAATGATGATGTGTTTGTCTTTAAATAGTGTGGTTACTTCTAGGTCTAAGGTAATATTAAAAAATGGAGTTTGGAATCCGACACGAGTAGGAACGGCCATATTAAATATGAATTCTTGCATTGCTTGTTTTACTTCTTTGTAAGTAAGATTATCGTAGCGAATAAATGGAGCAAGGTAGGTATCGAAACTAGATAGGGCTTGAGCTCCAGCAGCTTCTCCTTGTAAGGTGTAGATAAAGTTTACTACTTGACCTAGGGCACTACGGAAATGTTTTGGAGGTTTGCTTTGTACTTTTGTTTTTACTCCACAAAATCCTTTTAGTAATAGTTGTTCTAGATCCCAACCACAACAGTAAACTGATAGGAGACCTAAGTCATGAATATGAATATCTCCAGATTCATGGGCAATTCTTTGTTCTTTGGTAAATACATGATTTAACCAGAAGTTTTTGCTGAATTCAGATACTAAGAAGTTATTTAATCCTTGTAAGGAAAAAGCCATATTGGAATTTTCTTTGACAGCCATGTCGTCTCCACCAGTATATGTGAAAATCATTTTTTCTACGGCTTTGCTTGACAGTTTGTCGTTTCGAAGCATTTCTCTTTGATAACGATAACGTATATAGTTTTTGGCAACATCATTCATTCCGCTATTCATAAGAGCATTTTCTACCATGTCTTGTACTTCTTCAATACATACGGTTTCTTTTTTTAAATCTTCTAAACCAAGCATTACATTGTTGGTTAATATTTTACTTTTATGTCCTGCTTCGGTATCATCGGTATCAGGGTTTGTTGCACAGATGGCACTTTTTATTGCAATTTCAATTTTTTGGGAATCAAAATCTTGTTTTCTTCCACTTCGTTTGATAATAGACTGTATCATTTTTATCACATTTCCTTTCTTGATATCGTCCGTAGTGTCATCATACTATGAGCATCAAAAAAAATCAATATTAATTTTTTGCTTTTTTTTGGTTATGTAAAGTGATTTGAAATTATATATTTTGAAAAAAAATTCAAAAAAAACATTTTCTTGTTTTGACTTTTTATTTTGCTTTATTCTTTTTTATATCGGACAAAAAGTTGCTTTTTTTCTTGAAATTTACTCTATGTTTTTTTCTAAAAAAAATTTTTTGATAAAAAAGTGTTGACTTTTTTTAAAATTCAAAAATACATTGATATTATCGCTAAATTTTGATATAATTTCGAGTAAGGAAACGAGTGATAATTTTATGCAAAAAAATGATGTGTTTGACAGTTTAGTTGTTGTAAAGCGAAGTGGGCAACGTTGTGATTTTCAAGGAGAGAAAATAGCTATTGCAATAAAAAAAGCATTTGATAGTATTGAACACCATTATGAAAGCAAAGATATCAATTTGGTTTATGAGAATGTTTTGCATTTGATTATGAAACGTTATCAAAATCGAAAAACGATTAAGATTGAAGATATTCAAGATTTAATTGTAGAGGTTTTGAATCATAAAGGATATCAGGATGTCTATGTACATTATCAAAAATATCGAGCACAACGAACGCTTACCAGAGAGTCCTTTGCAACGAAAGAACAACATAAATTTTTAAAAGCAATGGAGAAATTAGGACTCAATGATTCAGATGATCCTAAATTAGTTGGAAGTATGTTGCCACCACAGGTTATGACGTATGAGTTTGGGAAGGTGATTAGTGAAGAGTTTGCTCAAAGTTTTTTGCTTGATCACAAAACGGTTCGCAATTTGGATAGTGGACTTTTGTATTTGCATGATTTAGATTCTTATCCAATGGGGTGTCCTGTTAGTGTACAACTCGTTTTTTCTAATCGATTTAAAGAAGCAGAAAAATCGAGTATTAAGGATGCGTTACTTTCTCTCATTCATCTAATTCATCGCGTTTTTGATGAACAGTCTGGAAATGTGATGATTCCCTATTTTGAGAAAGAACTTGAAGAGCCCCTTCTTCATAATTTTATATCGATTTGGGAACACACTTTAGAGTTGAAACTTTCTTCTTTTGGACTTCAAGAGGTGTTACCAATGGAGGAGTTAAGACAAAAGTTTTCTGCGATTCAAAGTCTTCAAATTGATTTGGAAGATTATCGTTTTTTTTATCAATCTTCCAAACAAATGAAAGATTTGTTCTTTGATTCTTATCGAGAGAGTTTGGAAAGTTTACAAAGAGTATTGAAAGATGAACTTTGTTGGTTTTTGAAGGAAATGGATTTTCAATATCAACAGAATTTAAAAGGACAAAAGCTAAGCTTGTCAATTGGAACGGAAACGACTTATGCATCAATGATGATTGATAAGGTGCTCATTTCTTCGTTTGTTCAAGAAAAACCAAAGTCTGTTCGAGGAATTTTTAAAGTGAAGCAAGAACTTCATTTGAAACAGGATGGAATGTTAAGGGAAGTGTGTAAGAAGGCATTTGATGCTTATTATTTGGGAGTATTAGATTTTGAATTTTTGGATGTAGTGTATAATCAAAGTAAGGAAGATGTTTGTTATGGTGTTGGGGGAGAGCGTGCTTTTTATGATAATACAACGCAAGATGGTGTATTTGTAGGAAATAAGGGAAGTATTTCGTTTACTTCTATTAATTTGCCAAGAATTGCACTTCGTCATCAACATGATGAAAATTTAAAATATTTTTACGAGGAACTTTCTGAAACAATTGAAATGGCGGTACAAGAGATTTTAGAACGTTTTGAGTATCAATGTAGTAAGCATTGTTATAATTTCCCAGTTTTAATTGAGTCAGGTATTTGGAAATTTGGAGAAAATGTAAAAGAAAATGATCGGTTACGAAAAGTTTGGAAACATGGGGTGTTACAACTTGGATTTGTTGGACTTTGGGAATCTGTGTTTCTTTTATTAGGAAAGAAAGAGAACGAAAAAGAAGCCCAAAAGGAAGCGATTTCGATCGTTCAATTTATGAAGGAACGATTGCGTCATTATTCTGAAGCAAACAATTTGAATTTTACACTTACTGGGGTCCTTTTTCCAGAGGTAGGCAAGCATTTTTTTGAATTGGATGAAGTGATTTATGGAAAACTAAAACCATTTACAAAAAACAGGCAGTATTCGTCTTCGTTTCATATTCTTTCAAAA
>CAOWNX010000003.1:18756-18966 GCA_948552115.1 uncultured Bacilli bacterium | reverse complement strand
CATCCTCTGGAATCTTATTTTCGATATATGCTAGATTATCACTGACATACAAAATTTTACCAAACATAAAATCATCCTATTCTAAAAAAATTATATCACAAAACCCAATTTATCTGTTAAAGAAATCATGCTATTCCAATTGTTACTATTTATGCTTAAAAATCATTATTTTTTATAATTCATACAAAATAAAATCAACTGAAACACTTT
>CAOWNX010000003.1:258-18692 GCA_948552115.1 uncultured Bacilli bacterium | reverse complement strand
TTTTCTAATCTTTTATATGAGAAAATCAAACCGGTGATTTTCCCATGATACGCTTTGAAAGAATACGGGAGCTAAGAGAAGAAAAGGAGTTAACCCAAAAACAAATATCAAAACTTTTAGGAGTCGACATTTCAACTTACTCTGCTTGGGAACGAGGAAGAGACTTATTTCCTCTAAAAAGACTACTGATATTAGCAAACATTTTTGAAGTAAGTATTGATTATATTACAGGACAAACAGACCAAAAAAAATATGACGATTTAAAAGAAGAAATGGACCTAAATTTATTAAAAGAACGACTTCGTTTAGTTCGAATAGAAAATGAATATACCCAAGAAATACTTGCAAAATCATTACATACAACCCATTCTGCACTTAGTGCTTATGAAAACGGTCATCAAATAATGCCTTTAATCACATTATATCAATTTTCTTCTTTAGTAAACATCTCTATGGACTACTTACTAGGCAGAACAAATTATAAATACTTTGAAAAAAAACCTCTTCCAATATACATCTAAAAAAGAATCGATATCCTTATCTATTCTTTTTTATTGACGAAATTGATTAACTTTCCATGCACCTTCCACTTTTTTTAATTCAAATGGTACTTGCACAGTAAGCTTACACTCTTCATTTTCTTCATTTTCACATATTGTCAAAATAACACTTGAATTAATATATTCATCACTCGCACTCATCAAACGTACTTCAGAAACATCTACTCTGGATTCTGCAATCGCACTTTCAAAATAAACAAAAGAAAAATCTTCCTGCAATGCCATATAATAATTTTCCTTAATTAATTGCATTTTAGTATAAAAACTAGAATAAACCTCATCCGTTACGATTTGATGCAATTGTTCCAAAAATTTCAAATCAAATACGACATACTTATTATTATCCTCTTCTGTATAATGTTCTGAATCAATATCATGAATACGATAAACTTCGCTTTCATAAAATAACTTTCGTAACTTAGACCTCATATCATTTACAATATTCCATAACTCATTCACAGAATAAGAAGAGCTATTTGAAATTTCCCATTCATCTTCAGAAGGTAAAACAACAGGATCTTTTGGAATATTTGGTTTTTCTTCCTCTTTATGAAAAAACTGAAAGCCAACAGCTGCTACCAAACAAAGTAAAATTACTACGACTATACCTACAATAACTTTATTCTTTTCTAAAAAACGCATCTTAATCCTCTTCTTTCTCAATAATTCGTTTAATTTTATTTTTAATACGCTGAATCGTATTATCTACTTGTTTCGGAGTTTTATTTAAAACCAAAGCAATTGCTTGATAAGTAAACCCCTTTTCCATATATTGATATACTACATATTCACTTTGTGACAAAGAATTACGAATTTTCTCTTTTAACTCTTTCACTTCCTCTTGAATCGAAATTCCAAACAAAGGATCACTATTTTTATCACTAATCATTTCGCGAAGTGGAATTTGATATTCTGTATATACATGATCTAAAGATAATGATTCCAAGAGAATCTTATTTTTTAACCTTCCAGCTTTCAATATAGTATTTTGCAGTCTTCGATCAATACATAAAGACAAAAAAGTAGAAAGCATAACATTTTTTGATTCATCATAATGATTCAAAGCATCTGCAAATCCTACCAAACCTTCTTGATATAAATCATTATACTCAATTCCAAGCTTTTTTGCAGTATAAATATATTTTTTTACAATCACATCAATCACATATTTATATTTATTATAAAGATATTCCTTAGCATCTTCATTCGATTCACATACCATACTATAAAGCTCACTATCCGAACAATCTTGATAATCCATGACTATTCCTCCATCATATAAAACATAAAAATACCTGCTGCAACACTGGCATTCAAACTATTAATTTTCCCTTTCATAGGAATTGATATTATTGCATCACTACTCTTTCGTACTAACTCGCTAATGCCCTTTCCTTCCGAACCAATTACCAAAACTTTCTTTAAATGATAATCATACTTTCGATAATCTTTACCATCCATTGCTGTAGCATAAATCATAAAACCTTGTTTTTTTAAAGTTTGCAAAGTTTGATGAATATTAGAAACTTGAATGACACAAACTCGATTTAAAGCTCCTGCACTAATTTTCATAACTGTATCATTAACTTGAACGCTACGATCCTTAGGAATAATAACATGAGAAATTCCAGCGGCTTCTGCACTTCGAATAACAGCACCTAAATTATGTGGATCTTCCAAATGATCCAAAACAAGAACAAAATCATCCTCATAACAATCTTTCAAAATACCATACTCATAATCAAACACATCACAAACAATTCCTTGATGATTTCCAGAAACCATCCGATTCATTCGCTCACGTGAAACTACTTCATAACGAACATGATTTTTTTCTAAAAAAGACACCATTTCTGAATTCTTCTTCTGAGGTAACAAATATACTTTACGTATTTTTTTTGTTTCCATTTCTTGAAAAACATTTTTTCCATATACAAGCATAAAATCACCCCAAATTTGCTTATATATTACAATATTTCCTAAAAAAAAGCAAATAACAGAAAAAAAGGATTTTCACAAACATTAAAAAAAATTCTTAAAATTTATAGAAAAGAAAAAGAAAAAACAGATAACTCTGTTCTTCTAAATTACTTTCTTTTGATAAAAATTACAATTCCAAGTACAAATAACATCAAAGCACTTCCAATAAACCATATCACATTATGATTTGAAGTTTTCTCTTCCTGTTTCTCTTCTGGTTTTTCTTCGTCCTTAATCACTGGTTGTTCTTCTTTCTTCTCATCCGTATAAGTAACTAAATATTTCCCTAAACTATTTACATTTAACTGTACTTCATTATTTCCTAACTTTTGATAATTTAATCTTACTAATTGATTATCTTTTGTTACTTCATACAATGCTTCTAATTTTTTTGTCGTATCAGTTTTTATGGTCATTGTCATAACAGATTTTACTTCTGCCTTTTCTTTTGTTGCTTCTTTCTCAAAATATACTTCAAAATACTCACTTGGTTTTGTTACCTTTTCTTTTAATTCTTTTGGTAATATTAACTCTTCTGTTTTTAATACCACTTTTTCTTCTAAATCTTTTGATGGGGCTTTTAATGTTACTTTCTCTGTCTCATATACCTCAAATTCTGATTCAGTAGGTTCTTCATCTTTTGGTTCTTCTTCATTAGAATTATTTGGTGGAGTTGTAGTTGAACCATTTGGTTTTTGATTTGTATTCGGTTTATACGTATTGTTGTTATTGTTATTGTTATTACTATTATTATTATTTGTAGTAGGATCTATATAAGTAATATCGACACTTCCTCCAAACATTACATCCGAACCCTTATCTGGTGTATCTGGATTGTCTGGTATATTTGGATTGTTTGGTGTATCGGGATTGTCTGGTGTATCTGGATTATCTGGTGTATCTGGATTATTCGGTGTATCTGGATTATCCGGTGTATCTGGATTATCTGGTGTATCTGGATTATCCGGTGTATCTGGATTTCCTGGATTTTCAGAATCCTTTATAATCCATGTAACTTTCGCTTGTGCTGAACCAACATTTCCAGAATCATCTTGATACATGAAAACAAATTCTCCATTTTCTGTAAATGTATAAGTATTCGAACCATCATTATTAATGATAATAATATTCTCTTTATCAAATGAAATCGTTACAGTAACTGGATCTTTTGTTAATTCCATAGTACTATAAGAGAAAAACGCTTCTGGTAATGAATCATCAATCCAATCTACACGAGCAGTAGCTGTACCAATATTTCCTGCTTTATCCTTAAATTCAAAAGTAAATTCTCCATTTTCCATGAATGTATAAGTAAACGGATCTACATTTGGATTTTCTTCACTCGCTTCTCCATTATTCAATACTGTTACCTCTTCGCTTGGAATCAAAGTTACTACAACATCTTGACTTGTTTTTGTCTCAATACTATATTCAAATGTTGCAGTAGGTGCTTCCTTATCAATCCAATCTACTTTTGCCTTAGCAGTACCTTTAAATCCATTTTCATCCACAAACTCAAAGGTAAATTCTCCATTTTTCGTAAATACATAAGTATCACTTCCATTATTATTTGTGATAGTAATACTAGTACTTGGATTTACAAGTCTTGCTATTACATCTTGATTGGTTGGTTCTGTTTTATCAAATGCAATACCAGCAGTTGGAGCAGGATTATTTGTAATATCTTGATAGAAATTAAATGCTCTAGCTGCAAACCAATTAGCATTAGAACGATCTGCAACAATTTTTACATATTGAACTTCTTTTGGTGTATCAATATCAAAACTCTTTGTATTAGCAATTGCATCTGCAATAGTATTTGCTTGATTTGTATATGTTATTCCAGTTTTTTGAGAAAGAATTTCCCAATTTTCTCCATCCATACTACCATAAACAGTTCCATCATAGATTTTTCCGTTTCCGCCACCTGCAGGTACAAACTCTACTGCAGATAATAAAACTGGATTATCAAGTTTAATTACAATGTATCTTTCTGTATCCGATCCATTCCATGCACTATGCCATCTTGTATTATAGTTTGCATCAATTGAATAAGCAGCAGCTCCTTGATTATTAGTAGCTTCTGTAGAAACAGATTCGATACTTAAATGAGATACTGGAATATATTTCCTAGTATTTGGTTGATTATCTTTCGTAAATTGATAAGTAGCAACATCACTAGGAAGATTTGTTCCAGTTGCACCAACACGTACTTGCACTGTTTTATCTCCAGTTAAATTAGGAGAAGAAGTTGCATAAGAAGTCCATGGGTCATTCTCACTATATCGCCATTCATAAGTTGTATTCACTCCTACTACACGATTTTCTAAATCATTATTAAATAATAACGTAGAAAGAGTGGCTTTTGTAATATCAATTTTATAAATATTTTCTTCTGAATAATTCACTCCAACAATATGAATTTTAACATCGTTTTCTGCAGTAATTTGAGCAATTTCTTCTAATGTCAATTGTAATTTATGTTCTTCTTCAGCAGTAAAACTAACTTCTTTCCAAGTATTACCCCCATCTAAACTATAATCCCAACGAACACCATTTCCAGCAAAACGATCCGATAATACAATTTTACCAGCATCATCTCCATCAAATGAGAATGTTGCAATTGTTTTATCAATTTTACCTAATAAGTAATTTGCTTCTAATCGAGTTAAAGATGGTTGATATACATAATAGTTATCTTCTGTATTATTAGGAGTAACAGAACCTTCTGTTAAAATTCTTGTTTGTAATAAAGTAAACTTATAAGAATTTTCAATACTTGTTAACTTTGGTTTAATTAAATTAGTCAAATGATACATAGGTAATGGGAAATATTTTAAATTTTCTCCAATTTCTTTTGCTAATTCATAATATTGATCTTCTGTTTTATTTTCACTCGCATTATAAACAGTAATTAATCCATACCAAGCATTAATATTTAATGGTTGAATTTCCAATGCTTTACGATACATATTTTCTTGCATCTCTAAATTATCTGGATGAGCTTCAGCTAACAATACATATTTTTGACTACTTTCATAAGTCTCATGATCATTTAATACTTCTTGTGCAAGAGCCATATATACAACAGAATACCCACGAGACCAAGAGGCATTACCCCATCCAAGAAGCATTCTCTCTCCTTTTTCAGATAAAGTCCATCCACTAACGTCATTATCAATGTTCCAATATCCTCTTCCTTGTGCATCTTGTGTATAATAAAGAATTGCTGCATGTCCTGGTTGTCCAATTACTGTCGCAGGAATTCCATGAGTAGCTCGAATATTACTTCCAGTCTTAGAAATTCCTCCACAAACGGCACCAGTTCCAAATTCATTTCTAAAATTCATCCATACTTTATATAAACCTTGACGATAAGTTACATTATATTTAGAGAAAATTCCATTAAATTTATTATCCCAATAATCTCTTTTTGTAGAATCATGAAATACAGGATTAGAATAATTTGGCCATACATAGGCCATATAAGGATGTGGCGTTAAATAAGTCCATACTTGATTTGGATGAGCATCAATATTAGACTGAATATAATCATTTAACCAAAAAATTTCTTCATCATCAATTAAGTTATTCATAACAAAACGCATTTCTTCAATATTATAATTTTCAAACCATTGAGTAATATCAATTGTTGAATTTACAACAAACTTATTATTTTTATGTAACTCTTTATAAATTTCATAACGTTTTACTGCATTAGAGATATTTTCTGGAGCACTTGGTTGCATCCATAATCCAACCAATGTAGAATGAGTAAGAGATAAACTAATAGCCATTCTCTTATACAAATCTCCATAACGATTTCCATACTTCGTTAAAGCATTATTATCAAAATCACTTTTATGAGCAACCAATAATTCAGATAAAACCTTCAATGAATTATAATAACTTCCAGCAGGAGCTCCACCCATAGTATATAGGCGTAAATTTTCTAAATTATAAAACAACCATTCAAATGCAGATTTATTTGCATCACTTTCATTCACAAATCTTGTCAACGCATATTCACCAGCATTTTTAACCAAAGCTCTTTGCAATATTAAAAGTTCATGACTTTCATTACTTAAATCAATCGTTCCTAAAGCTTTAATTTTTGCATCTATTTCTTCTAAACTATCAGTTGCAGACTCCTTATAACCTTCTTTAATCAACTTAGCATCGGCATAAACAGAATGATCTTGACCATTCGCTCCATTATCATTCGCTACTAATTTCAAATAATTCGCATCACGAATATCTATTTTTACATAATCAGCATTCGCTCCTGGTAATTTAGAAACTTCCTTCTTCAAATCCCAATTTGTACCATCTGTTGATGTATAAATGAAAAAGGTAACTCCATTTCCTTTTGTTGAAGTAGTATTTAATCCAATATAAGAAGTAAAATAAGCATAATCCTTATAATCAGCTAAATTATAAACAATCGTAGAAGTAGCATGTGCAAAAATACCTTTATCAAAACTATATGCAGCACCTTCCACTTTTACTTGAATCTTCGTATCTGCAGATGTTTTATCCATCAAAAGATTTCCCCAACCAACTTGTCCAGATTGATAAGAAACATCAGACAAATAAATAAAACCATCTGAAGCTTTTGCTACACTGTTAGCAAAAGAAAGATTTCCATTTTCAAACGAATAAGTATCAGAAAACTTATAATGGCTCATAACAGTACCAATTAAAATACTACAGCAAACAATTCCTAAAATTAAATAACTTTTAATTTTCTTATAATTTTTCATATAATTCTAATTCCCCTTTTTCTAATAAATGTTTTTTATTATATCAGAAATTTTATTTTATGCAATATATTTTTATCATACAATTTTTACCAAAAAAAAGAAGAAAAAAAAGTAAAGAAAACGTTTAATTTACACATTATATACAAAGCAAAAAAAAGGAACAAAAATCGTTCCTCTAGATATTATTCTTCCATATCGTTAATACCTATAATATTAGATTGATATCGAAAAACATACCGTGCACTAAATAATACCTGTGTGCACATTACTTAATATATATTCTTAAATGTTTTTTATGTCTCCTATTTTTTCCAATTTTTGTGCATTAATAGCAAGGCCTATCACAAAAATATAAGCAAGTAAATAAAGCCATACCATTAAAATAACAAATTGAGCGAGGCCTCCATACACATTAGCATAATGAGCAAAGTGATTCACATAGAAAGAATAAATCATTGTTGCAAGAATAAAACCGCACGTTGTAAAAACAGATCCATAAGTATTGGTTTTACTAAGAATTTCTTTATCTGGTGCCATTGTATAAATAATCTTAATTAAAAAGAAAATAATAAACCAAGAAATCGGTCCCTTCACCAAATTAATAGAAAATACCAAACTTTTTGTAACATTTGGATTCAAATTAACAAATTGAAGCATTTCACTAATTTTTGTTCCAAATACTGGAATCAATAACAAAAACATCAAAAGAAATACTAACACCAAAGTCATAATCAAAGCTTTAATTTTACGATGAAAAAAAGAACGATTTGGAACGCCATACATTTGATTCGAAGTAACTACAATCGAAGCAGCACCTGTACTTGCTGCATAAAAACCTAAAATTAATGTTAGAAAAAATTGAAAATTAAAATCAACATTACTAACAATTGGTAAAATAAGTTCTGAAACTTCACTACCAAATGCCTTAATAATAAAATTAGATAAAAAATCAAAAGACAAATGAAAAAAAGATGCTCCATAAAACAACAAAGTAATGGTAGGAACAATCGCAAGTAAGAAAAAATAGGCCAGTTGTCCTGGCAAAACCAACATCTCTGGCCTAGTAATTAAACTCCATATTTGATGAACAAATTCCTTCATTCTCTTTATCATGATACATCCTCTTTTTTACTTCCTTTTTGTTTTTTTACATCAATCGTAGCTTCATTGATTGCATCTTCGACTAGTTTCATATCATTTTCAATCATACTATAACCAATGCATGCACCATATGGATAAGGAAGATTCTTAAATTCTTTATTGAGTTTATGAATATAAGCTGTAATTTGCTTCATTTGATAACCAACGAAATAAATCATAAATTCATTTCCATCAGTTCTCATAACATCTGTATTATCAAGTTGTGTTTTAATTAAAATATTTGCAGCATGTTTAATTTGATTATCTCCCTCTTCATATCCATAGGTATCATTAATCTCTTGAATACGATTTAAATCAATAACAAGCATAGTTTGTGGATAAATTGTATTTTTATTCCATTGATTAATATGATAGTTCAAATAATTACGATTCTTCAAACTAGTCAATTGATCAATAAATTTCAATTTATCTTCACGACTTAAACGCTTTGCAAGTCGAATCCTTTTAGAAAAACGATAAATCAAAAGAAATAAAATAATGAAAATAACAATAATATACAAAGAATAACGAGCAAGAATACTTAAAATCGTACCATGTTTCATCGTAACATTATGATGATACAATCCTTCATAAGTCAAAACATTTTCATCCAAATAATCTACATATCTAGAAAATAATTGATTAAATGTCTCTCCTACATGAGATTTATAAAAATAATGTTCTGGATAAGAATCATGATATCGAACCGTATAATTTTTTAAAATACCATTTTGATAATATTGACTCAAATAAGCATCCATAACTACGATTCCCTTTTTACGAACTACATCCTTTAATCCCTTTTCGCCTTCATAAGTTAAAACTTCCACTCGTTCAAGTGTTTTCATTCGACTTTCCAATAAAGTATTCTTTTCCACATAAATCGTTTTGCCTTTTAAAGACTCAAAAGAAGAAACCACTTGATAATCAGATTCTGGAACTAAAATATCGTAAGAAACAACAATATCTGAAGAAATATCTTCTCCTCCCGATGTAAAATTTTGATATCCAAAATAAAGATCTACTTTTTTATCCTGAATGGCATTCGTTAACTTTTTATAATTCTTATAACGTTTAAAATTGAATTCAACATTACTAAATTTAGAAAATTCATTAAAATAAACTGCTAGCATGCCACCATAATTACCACCCATTAACACTTCATAAGGATGATTTGTGATAAAACCATATTGATAAACCACACTTTGTAATTGATCTACTTCTGTTTGCGTAATACTTAAATGATTCACAAACATTTGAAACTCTTGACTATGAAACGAATCATTAAATTCCGTATCTTTCCATTTTGTAAAATATTTTCTCAAGATACTACTTAACAAGTTTTGATTTTGTTCATCAAGGGACATATAATAATATCGATTAATATTCGTAAAATGATAAGCTATCCGATAATCTTTTGACAAAATAGTATCCATATATTCAATTCTTGGAACCATCATATACGCAATATCCTTACCACTTTCAAAAGCCTTTAAAAGCTCATTTTGAGAGGGAAAAGAAACAAAATTTGCAGAAACAGATAACTGATTTTGAATATAAGCAAATGAATCTGCTACTACCCCAATCGACTTATCTTTCAAATCATCAAAAGACAATATTACTTCATTTTTCTTAGAAACAAGAACATAATGATCTTGATAAAAATTAATTTCTGAGTCTGACAAAACATTAGAAATACCGAAACGAATTCCAGATGGATTCTCATTGGAATTATAAGTAATCGAATTAAATCGTAAGCCATAATTCTCTGAAAAATCATTTAAAAAATCATAAAACAAACCTTTACCATTCATACCAAATAGATTGGTATCATTTAAAACTGTCACATTAATAACTTTATTTAAATTTTCATTTATCCATTCACTTTCTTTTGGAGTCAATCGTGTATTATCATTGATAATTTTATAAAGAAATCCAAAGCCAATGACAGCAAAAATAGATAAAATCAAAGTCCAAATGATGACCTTTTTTGATATTTTCATATTATTCACCATCTTCTATCGGTGTATTATTACTCCATTTAAAATTCGAAGCACTTACATTTTTAGAACCCATCAAAGAATAACCGCCAGCATTTTCAGTTTTATCTTGCATAACTGTCACATTAAAATCGTAAACTTTTCGATATTTTTCTTCCATCGAATTATAAACTTCAATTGCTTTATTTTGTGCATCTGTTAAAGATACTTGATCATTGAATTTCACAAGAACATAAACAATCTTTCCGCGAACATCCACAGAACAAGATACCGTATTTTCAGATTCAAATCCACTTTCAATCAAACTTTTTGCTTCATCTGTAAAAGGTAATTCCTGAATATTGTCCAATCGATTTCCATAATTAGAAGCATTGACACCAAAAAAATATTGAGCCACAATAATAGAAATAATCACAATACAAACAATAACAATTAATCCAAGAACTAACATCACACGATTTTCATTCCACAATTTTTTTAAACCTTTCATAGTCCACCTCAATTAAAGTATACTTATTATATCGTAAAAAAGAAGATTTTAAAAGTCTTGATACATGTGTTACTCATCGAAGTAAAAACTAAACTTAATCTTAGAGTTATCAAAAGAACAAATCGAATCTAAAATAAATCCCGTATCCGATACCGAAATTTCACATACAAGAGAAGAAGGATTAAAAGCAACATCAAAAAATTCTTGAAAAAAAGTTTTAAAATCATTGAAATGTTCAGAAATAGGAAAAGAAATAGAATCACCCTGCCAATCACTTCGAATAGGAACATTTTGTTGTAATATCTGATACATGTCACAGAAAGTTACATTAATTTTTTCTTCCGTATTATTATCAACAAAATCACATTGATTTTTCAAACGATTTACAGTACCAGAATAAAAATAATCATGTTCTAAATATTTCAAAGAAAAATCTAAAGAATATTGGTTCATATTATTTGATAAAACACTATTAGGATCGAATACCAAAGTAGTATCATTCTTAGGAGCTGAAACATCAGGTTTCGATTTCGATAAAAAGACATAACTTGCAAACCCAATTCCAACAACACAAATTAGAAAAACTAAAAGCAAATTAATAAAAATCGTTTTCTTATCCATACTAATCTCCCTTCTCAAAAGATAATATTTTATCCAACCTTTTCATAAGCAAAACCCCAATCGACACCGGAATCTTTATCACTATTAAAAGCTGTCTCAGAAGCTCCTCCACTTCCATATTGAAAGCAAAAAGCTTCCGCACGAATCGTATAAGTAACATCAAATGGATACCATCCTTCTACACTTTTCGATAGTATCGTCTTAGAAGTCCACTTACTACATTCTCCACGATCTGAATTGGTAGTATATCGTAACCGAAATACAGTACTTAAACAACGATATCGTTCATCTCCATTACTAAGTTCTTTCCAATAACACCATGGAACCATGGAACCTACGATATGGATTTTATAAGTTCCTAATCCTTCATCAAAATAAAAATCACGAGAAGTTTCCAAATTATCTGATTGAATCATCAAATAATACTCTGAAGAATTAATACAAGATTGCGTATTACAAGATTGTTGATCACTTCCACTACTACATACCTTTCCTGTATGATTATCTTTTACTTGATATTGTCGATACTGTGTTCCTCCTCCACACTCTGCACTACAGCTTCCCCAATCCGTTGTATATCCTTTCGTTGTCTTAGAACACTCCAAATACACTTGATATCCCTTACTCTGTAAGTTTACTTTGTTCCCTGCTTGATCTCTCAATGTTAAATACACATAATGCGTCTTTCCATCTAAACTATTTGATATATTCCAATTCTTTTTAGGATTATATGGCTCCCACACACAATCCTTCTCAAATCCTGTATTTGATATACACATCGACATATTCGTCTCATCTGTTGCGGTTATATTTAATGTAACATTATTATTATTAAACCCATTCCCATTCGATGTAATTTGAAATCCAGTATCTTTATCTATTTTAGGAGGATTATTATCAATTTTTGATACCTCAAACTTCTGTTTACTTACATCTTCACTTAAATTTCCTGCTTTATCCTTCACACAAATATAATGAGTTCCTGCTCCAAATTCTTTTGTAATCTTCTTCTTATCTGTTTGTGTATATGTCGCTTTTGTACAATCTGGATTACTCGTTACTGCATACCCAAATATCCCTGATCCATTTCCATCACTCATCGTAAATGTGACTTTTTTTCCTCCACTCGTCCAATTATTCTCATTTTTAATACTTACTTCATCCGTATAGATAGTTGGTCTTTGCTTATCAATTCTTACTTCTGTCTTTGCTCGATACTCTTTTGATATTCCATTTTCGAGTACCGTTACTTTCGCTTCAAACTCAGTCTTCAATATCTGACTTGCTTGAATATTGATGACGTTCTTAGACGAAAAATTATTATTCACATCCACTGATACATTTTGATTATTTCCTCGAATTTCTAAATGAGTAATACTTCCAGCCTTTCCAGTATGTCCTTCTTTTAACTCTACCTTAAGTACTATATTTCCATTCGTCCATTCATCATCCTTTAATTTGGTTCCATCTTCTTTATACTTATTAATCGTAATAATACTACTTTGTACTAGCAACTCATTATAATCACATACTTCTTCTTCCGTATACTTTGCAACATATTGGTTATTCACATAGTCAATTCGTATCACATGACAAAGCATTGAATCTCCAGTAATTGGATTCTTATAATCTCCAAGTTCACTATCTGCTTCAATCTTTCCTTCTTCAATCAAATGACCAATATTTACCGAATCATATCCAGTTTCTCCTGCCCATGATTCTGCTGCTGCTAAAACTAGTTTCACTTTATTCTCATACATTGTTTGATTAATACTATCTCGAATATACGTATATGCTGGTGTTGCTAACAATGCAAGAATTGCAAGTATCGCAATAACTGCAAGCATTTCCACCAATGTAAATCCCTTACTATTCATAACAAATCATATCCTTTATATTATAAATATAATAACATAAATAACATTCATTAAGAAAAAAAATAATAATCTCCCTAAATATAAATTCAAAAAGATATAAAGATAATTAAAAAAGATGTAATTTCTTACACCTTACCATTCTTACGAAAACGCATCTTCGGATCCAAAATAGCTTTACGAAGACGAATATCACTTGGAGTTACTTCCACATATTCATCCGACTCAATAAATTCCAAAGCTTCCTCCAAAGTAAATTTCTTTGCCTTTGTTAAACTAATGGCTTCATCCGCTCCACTAGAACGTGTATTCGTTAAATTTTTATTCTTACATGGATTCACATCCAAATCATTATCCCGATTATGAATTCCAATAATCATACCAATATATACTTCTGTCGCTGGTTCAATAATCATTACTCCACGATCTTGTAGATTCCAAAGTGAATACCCAAGACTCTTTCCATTTTCCATTGATACCATAACACCATTTTTACGACCACTAATACTTCCCACATAAGGCTGATAAGAATCAAAGCTTCGAACCATAATTCCTTCTCCCTTTGTATTCGTAATAAAAGCACTACGATAACCAATCAAACCTCTTGTTGGAGCTAAGAACTCTAAATGTGCATAACCTTCATCCGAAGTGGATAAAACTTCTAACGATGCTTTTCTCTCTTGCAAATCATTAATAACAGTTCCTTGATAATCTCCTGGACAATTGATAATAACTCGCTCAAAAGGCTCACATTTTTTTCCATCAATTTCTTCAAATAATACTTCTGGTTTAGAAACACAAAGTTCATAACCTTCTCTTCTCATATTTTCAAGCAAGATAGACAAATGAAGTTCTCCACGACCACTAACCTTATAACCATCTGTATCAGGTAATTCTTCTACATGAAGACCAACATTCGTTTGAAGTTCTCGCTCTAATCTCTCACGAATATGACGAGTCGTTAAAAACTTTCCACTCTTTCCTGCAAAAGGTCCATCATTAACCAAAAAATTCATGGATAAAGTTGGTTTTTCAATCACAATTGGAGGAAGAGGATCAATTACATCTTTCTGACAAATAGTATCTCCAATCGAAATATCTGCACAACCTGCTACCGTAACAATATCTCCATAATAAGCTTCTTGTTTTTCTATGCGATGAATTCCTTCGGTCACAAAAAGCTTAGAAATACGAAAATTCGTTACACTGCCATCATTCTTTACAACACTAACCGTATCTCCAGACTTAATCACACCTTTATTGACACGACCAATTCCAAGACGACCAATATACTCATCATAATCCAAATTAGAAATTTGAAGTTGTAAAGAATCATCAACACTACCAGAAAATGCATCCACCTGTTTTAAAATAGTTTTTAAAAGTGGTTCAACATTCACTCCTGACTCATCAACAGAATATTGAGCAATTCCATCTTTCGCAATTCCATAAATAATTGGAAAGTCAAGTTGTTCATCGCTCGCATTTAATTCCATAAACAAATTAAACGTCATGTCCACAACTTCTGTAGGACGTGCATCTTTTTTATCAATCTTATTAATAAACAAAATTGGTCTTAGATTTTGTTCCAAAGCTTTCTTCAAAACAAATCTTGTTTGAGGCATAGGTCCTTCTGCTGAATCGACAATCAAAACAACCGTATCAACCGTTTTAATAACTCGCTCCACTTCACTAGAAAAATCAGCATGACCTGGAGTATCTACAATATTAATTTTATAATCTTGATAATGAATTGAACAATTTTTAGAATAAATAGTAATTCCACGTTCTTTTTCAATTGCATCACTATCCATTACTCGTTCCTCTACCACTTCATGACTAGAGAATGCACCATTTTGTTCCAACAAAGCATCTACCAATGTACTTTTTCCAGCATCAACATGAGCAACGACAGCAACATTTATAATCTTATCCATAAACACAAACCCTTTCGTTTTAATCCCAAAAATAATATCGCAAAAAAACGGCTTTTGCAAGAAAAACCGTAAAAATGAAAATAGATACCAAACAAAAAATATTACATTACTTTTGAATTTCTAATTTAGAAAACCATTTCTTAAATACTCGAAGAAAAAAGAAAACTGCCAAAATCCAATAAAGAACTTCAATAATAAAATACCAGATATTGGTAATCAAAGGACTCGAAAAGACATCTAAAAGCCCATTACCAAAATCTCTTACAACAAAAAACGGAATTTTAAGCAAACTCGTAAGCAAAACTAAAACTAAAAGATCAAAAATAATTTTTCCATTTGCCTTTGCACTATTCTTACTCATCACATCAATCATATGACCAAACACATCAAAAATCTCATCAATTTTAGAAAGTTTTGAATTTTTCTTCGATTGAATTTGAGTCATATCAATATGATTCTCTGCATAAATCTTTTGAATCAAATCTTCTACATTCCCAATCTCTTGAGTAGCTTCCTCCTCCGTTTTTCCAGTTTGCAAAAACAAATTAATTTGACCATCCACTTCTAAAATCTTTCGTTGTTGATAAGCTTCATCAAAAAAATAAAGTCCATCCTTAAGTGTCTGTAAATATTTATTTCGATCCATAATGTCCTCCTATTTAGAAATAGTAATATGACGATACAAATCTGTCTTAGTAAGATTCATATCACACATCCATTGCCCCAATTTATCTTCTCTGAAACTAGCTTGAAAACGTGATACTTTTATTATATCAGAATTTGCTAAATTTACTTGATAATCTTTCAAAAAAACTAAAATTTCTTCCTTTTTCTGCTCCTCAATGGTAAAATCATGAAATACATAATCTTTAACCGAATAAGAATACGGAAAATACAAAACAGGAACTCCTGCACGAATTTCTAAAATATCACTAATATCAAACTTATTTTTTGTTTGAATCGGTACTCCTATATTTTTAAGCGTTGCATGATAAGCATCTAAATACTCATTTTGCATACTTTTTCCAAAAGCATAATAAACTCCTGATATTTGGAAATTTTGAAGAGAACGAAGTTGTAAACAAACCTGATACAAACTTTCCAAAAAAGTATTTTCACTACGAAGTGATAACAATTTCATTTTTTTCATTCGCATCATAACATTATCTGCATCGCTCAAAATTAACATCGATTGTTGAATTTCATTCAAATAATTTGCTTTCGTTTCTCTTACAATAATACTCTTATCCACATTATTAATAATTCCAAACAAAATGTAATCACAAACTGGTTTTAGAAAAGAATGATAAATAGCCAAACATTGCTTATTACTCTCCGACATAGACTCGTAAATAGATTGAAACTCTTTTTGAATTTCTTCTTTTGAAAATCTACGATTTTGAGGTTTATCCAAAAGTTCCAAAGGACTTGAAATACCCAAATTATCAAATTCATTCAAATAATCACCAAGTGTCGCGTAATCCATCTCACCAATAATTGCATACTTTTCTTCTAAACGTTTCGTCTCATTCGAAATAAAATCTTTCATGTGAATGACCTTATGTATTTCACTCATTTCCTCTATTTTACGTAGTTCAAGTAACACTGGTTCTTTTTTTGAAAACAAACTTTTTTTCTTCTTCAATACCTGTTGCATATAATTTTTTTTCTTCTGAATATCATCCAAATCAATTGGCAACTTAAAAAGTAAATACTTATTCTGCAAATGGCCCTTATCTGTTTCCATTTTGAGCAAACTTTTCCATAAAGAATCAATAAACTCTTTTAAAACTTTTAAATCCTTCTGATCCATTAAAACATCGATTTGCTGCGTCAACTTTTGAAGTTCCTTTTCTTTAGAAATATCTTCATAAATGGGTTCTTTTAATTCATTTAGTGGTTTTTGCTCCTTAAAATAACGATTAGAAAGAATTAAAAACTCATTCTCTTGCTTTTGAAACTCTAAATCCAAATCCATTACATTATGATATGTATCATTTTGAATTTTAATTTTTTCTTCCATAATTGCAACCAAAATACGAGCTGTACGAATACAACGCTCATAAACCATTTGACGTTTCTTTTCACGTGGAAGCTCTTCTGGATCCGTTAACAACAACTTCATATCCTTTGAAGATAATTCTCTACCATACATAAAAAACATCGGTTTTGGATTCATTTTTTCATAATTATCTAATTCCAAAGTAACATCAAATTTCTTCTGATATTTCTTAAACCACCAATAACGATAAACAAAATCTTCTGCTTTTTCTAGCGAAGAAAAAGTAATAACTCGTTGCAGCGAACCATAAAATGGATGCGAAAACGAATAAAGAAAACCAACATTTGAACCAGATTCATAAACATAAAGATTAAAATATTTAGAATCTAAACCATATTTATTTAATATTCCAAAAAGATCTTTTTTCTCTATCATATACCATCCATCCTATTATAAATAGATTATATCATAAACCCAAAATGATTGCTACTTGATAAATAAAAAGAATAAGATATAATTAAAGTAAGAAAGAAGGTACTCATGAAAGGGAAAATAATCAAACCAGAACAGAAGAAAAAGAAGAATTGGATTTCTTCCGTTATTCTCTTAATATTAGGCATAGTTCTTATCACAAATTCAAATTCATTCATTACAATCATTCTTCAAATAATTGGAGCCATCATTACATTATTTGGAGGATATCGTCTCTTAGAATATTTCAAAATAAAAAAACAATTTAAAATGGACGACAATATGGCTTTAATGTCAGGAATTATTTCCATTACCGTTGGACTATTAACCGTATTATTAGCAGGAGTAATTGAAATTGGTTTAAGATATTTATTAGGATTCTTCCTTCTATTAAATGGAATTAACAAAATCATTTTCTCATTTGAATTAAAAGAAACTTATAAAACTCTATTTATTACCAACCTAACAGAAGCTGTTGTAATTATTATCTTAGGACTCTATACCATATTTTTTCAAAATGCAGCACTCATGATAATTGGAATATTCCTAATAATTTCATCCATCATTGATTTCTTCTCACTATTAAAAACAAAATA
>CAOWNX010000003.1:0-248 GCA_948552115.1 uncultured Bacilli bacterium | reverse complement strand
CCTCTCCACAAGAAAGGATTTTTTTCATTCATTATTTTTTTGCTTCTGCTTTTTTCTTAGTTGTTTTACCAATTTGTTTTGAAGATTTCGAAGAATTTGTTTTCGTAGACTTTTCTGTCTTTTCTTCCACAATCTTTTCTTTCTTCTCTAAAATTTCTGCTTCATCATTCGTTGGAATTGGTTTACAACATAAAATAATTAAATATCCAACCCCACCAATCACAACAATTGCAATGATAATTGGAATA
>CAOWNX010000002.1:9745-21020 GCA_948552115.1 uncultured Bacilli bacterium | reverse complement strand
ATTATCCTTTAACAACTTAGAATTCTTCGCATAATTATTAATAATACGCGTTAAAGCTCTTTTTACGCCATCTTCATGAGTACCGCCATCACCTGTATTAATATTATTAACGAAAGAATAAATAGAAGAATTATAAGAATCATTATATTGCATCGCTACTTCAATAATAATATCATTCTCTTTCCCTTCTACATAAACAATATCATCATGAATCGGAGTCTTATTTTTATTCAACATTTGAACATATTCGATAATTCCACCATTATACAAAAATGTTGCGCTCTTCTCTTCTTCCCGTTCATCAATTAAACGAATTTGAAGACCTTTATTTAAAAAGGCAATTTGTTGAAGACGATTTGCAAGTGTCGTAAAATTAAATATCGTCGTTTCTTGAAAAATAGTTGCATCTGGCTTAAACGTAACTGTAGTTCCAGTACGATCTTCTGCACACTTATCCACTACTTTTAAAGGTTCCACTGGATGCCCACCATGTTCAAACCGTTGATAATGAACTTCTCCATCACGATAAACACGTACTTCCAACCAGTCAGACAAAGCATTAACAACACTTGCTCCAACTCCATGAAGTCCTCCACTAACCTTGTAGCCTCCTCCTCCAAATTTTCCACCAGCATGCAACACTGTAAAAATTGTCTCTACCGTAGAAAGACCAGTTTTCGAATTAATTCCAGTTGGCATACCTCTACCATCATCTTTTACTGTTATCGTATTTCCTTTTCCAATAACAACTTCAATATCATCACAATACCCTGCTAAAGCTTCATCAACCGAGTTATCAACAATTTCCCATACTAAATGATGCAAACCAACTTCACTCGTTGTTCCAATATACATACCAGGTCGTTTTCTTACAGCCTCTAAGCCTTCTAATACTTGAATATCATTATCATTATAATGTTGTTTTTCATTTTCCATGCTCTAAACCTCCATAACTTCTCCATTTTCTATATGAAAACTCTTATAATTTCTATTATCAACACAACGAAAATAATTAGGATTCGTCGTTGTAATAAACACTTGAATATCCTTAGAAAGAAAACCTAAAATATTTTGAATTTTATGTTCATCTAATTCACTAAACAAATCATCTAGTATCAAAATAGGATAATACCCCTTCTTCTCCTTAAACAATTCCAACATAGCAAATTTCATAGAAATAATCGCATTTTTTTGTTGTCCTTCACTTCCATATTCACGTAAATCATAATCATCTAACAAAAAAGTCAAATCATCCGTATGAATTCCTAAATTTGTCTTACCAAAAGTTAAATCCTTTTTAAAAGATTTCTGATAAAGAAGATTCAATTTTTCATCATCCATTCCCTCATAATCCGACGAATAGCGAATTTCTAATTTTCCTCGACCAGAAATTTGGAAATAAATATCGGATATATAGGTATTTAACAAATGTACAAAATCCCTTCGTTCGCGATAAATCCGTTGACCAATCGTTACTAACTGACCAGTCAAAATATCTAAATAAGAACTACTTTGATGACCATTAATCAACATTTGTTTTAAATACGCATTTCTCTGTTTCAATAAAATATTATAATTACTCAAATCTTTTAAATAACTTAAATTCAATTGTGAAATGTCAATATTTAATGATTTTCGCCGTATCGATGGAGTATCTTTAATAATTTTTAAATCATTTGGATGAAATAAAACAATATTAATTTTTGAAACATAATCACTTAACTTTAAAACATTATTATTATTAATGTTTACTTTCTTTCCATCTTTACTAAGAATAATTTTATAATTTGTCTCATAACGGTTATGCACATTTCCCTCTATTTTTGCAACACTTTGATCCTTTCGAATCAAAGTTTTATCTGAAACCAAGCGAAAACTACGAGTCAATCCTAAAACATAAATCGCTTCCACTAAATTTGTCTTTCCTTCCCCATTATTTCCATGAATCAAATTAAGAGTGGGATGAAAATTCAAACTTAAATATTCATAATTTCTAAAATTTAGCAATTTTAAATACTCTAACCACATAATTTTGCCTCTTTTTTAGCTATATACAAAAATAATAGGTATATATGTACCTCTATACCTATTAACATTATAACATAAAAAAACATCATTTAAAACAATTTTTTGCTTTTTTTCGTCCTCTTAAAACAGATTCTAATCGCGTAGCTCGAAGAACTTGATTATCCAAAATTCCATAAGACATATCAAGAACGACACGACTACCATTTTTAAATTCTATTACCATTTTCTCACCTGCTCGAAAATATTTATTAATCTTTTGAAGCGAAATCCAAGAACATTCTTCCTTTCTTGGAGAAGTAGTAGGAAAAAATATCATTTCATTACTTTCTTCTACAATAATTGGAGCTTTATAAGAAATGCCAATAAGATGCTCTGTACCCTTCTGCCTTCCAGATAAAGAGCTTCCAAAATATGCACAACTATCTTCCATAATTTCATTCGCAGACTTATCCACAATAAAATGATTATCTTCCTCAAAGATTTCTGTTTTATTCTTCAAAGCAATCAAAGCTAAAGTGCTAGAATTTATTTCATAATTTTCCATTTTCTCACCCCCTAACTCGGAAAATTGCCATCTATCATAAAGGGTAAAAGAAAAATTATTTGTCGAAAAAAAGAAAAAACTAACAATTAGTAGTTTTTCAATTAATATCCAGAATGAACAAGCAAAGAATCATCCTCTGAGATCCAAGATTGTACATCGATAATATGATAAGTATCATGTGTTTCTCTAACGATTACTGTTTCAATACCTGCATTAATTACCATTCGCTTACACATCGAACAACAATCATCCCCTTTTACATATCCTCCACCATCAACTTCTGTACTACATAAATATAAAGTACTTCCAATCATTTGACTTCGTTCTGCACTAATAATCGCATTTGCTTCGGCATGGACACTACGACAAAGTTCATAACGTTCTCCTCTTGGTATATGATTTTCTTGACGAATACACGTTTTTAAATCACAACAATTTTTTCTTCCTCGAGGTGCCCCAACATAACCAGTAGCAATCACTTCATCATTTTTAACAATAACTGCTCCTCGATTTCGTCTCAAACAAGTACCTCTTTCCCCTACAACTTCGGCCATATCCAAATAATAATTAATCTTATCTCTTCTTTTCATAGCTACTCTCTCTCTCTTAAAAAGATTATAACACCAAGTCCAAAAATCTCAAAAAAAAAGATACAAAAAGTATCGAAACTAATAAGTTTTAATAGGTAAAATAAGTTGAATTAATGATTCGTCTTTCAAAGATTTAATCACAATAGGTTTTACATCATTATTAAGCAAAATCAATATCTCTTCGTCTTTTAAAGTTCTTAAGGCTTCAAGCATATACTTTGCACTAAACGAAATATCAATATTAGAATTTTCACTCGTCTCTACGTTTAATCTTTCTTCTGTTTTCCCGATTTCAGATGCATAAGAATTAATAACCATCTCTTTATGTTCAATTTTCATTTTTATAATATTTTTATCTTTTCCCTGTGTAAGCAAAGCAGCACGGTCTACTGCAGAAGCAAAATCAGACTTATTCGTTTGAACAATAATTTCAAATTCTGTTGGAATTAAATTAGAAGTATTTGGATATGTTCCAGACAATAAATTCGTTTGGAAAATAATATTTTTATATTTAAACAAAACTTTATTATTAAAAATATGCATTTCAATATCCTCATCATCCACAATGATTTTTTCAAGTTCCATAATATTTTTTCCTGGTATAACAATATTAATATTATTAACAACTGGAGAATCTAACTTAATATTTTTCTTAGCCAAGCGATAAGAATCTGTTGCAATACATTCAAGCAAATCTCCAGTGATTTTGATATTAACGCCTGTAAGAAGTGGTCGAAGTTCTTGGGTAGAAATTGCAAAACTTGTTTGATTAATAATCGATTTAAACAATTCTCCTTTAAGAATAATAGGATCTTTATGTTCCTCCAATTTTAAATTAGGATATTCACTTGAATCCAAACAATTTAAATTATATTGATTCGATTCCGAATAAATTTTAATTTTTAAACTGTCGATAACTTCAAAGTTAATCACATCACTTGGCATTTTTCTCAAAATTTCTAATATATATTTACTACCAATGATGATAACTCCTTCATTTTCCACATTCTTAATCAATTTTCTTTCAATAAAAGACTGAATTACCAATTCTGAATCACTTGCTGTTAAATAAAGTCCTTCACTTTTTAATTCAAACTTAATTCCATTTAAAACTGGAATAACACTTTTTGTAGATACCCCTTTTATTACATTATTTAAATTTTCCAAAATAATACTTTTATCAATTGAAAATTTCATTGTTACTTCCTTCTTTCTTTTTAATTAAATAATTATTATAATTATAATACAGTTTATAATGTGTATATCTTATAAATTTCTTATATTTGCTTAATCAATTTATAAAATTTGATGTGAATAAATATTAAGAATTCAAAAATTTATCCACATTACACTTTATTCTTAATTTCTTTTAAAGCATTGACAAGGGTTGGATTCGTTTTTAAATCCTTTTCTATTTTATCACATGCATGAATGACAGTGGAATGATCTCTACCTCCAAATTCTAATCCAATACGTGGAAACGTTTCATCGGTCATCATTCTACATAAATACATACCTACTTGTCTAGGATAAGCAATATTCGCACTTTTCTTTTTCCCTTTTAAATCTGCGACAGTAATATGATAATAGTCTGCTACTGCTTGTTGAATTCCTTCAATACTATTTTCAGAATAAATATTTTTGTTAATGAAATCCTTTAATGCTTCATTTGCAAATTCAAGATTAATATGATCTGGTACCACCATTGCCGTATAAGCCATCAGTCGATTAATTGCTCCTTCTAAAAAACGAACATCATTTTGACAGCTATTTGCAATAAACTCAACCACATCTTCTGATACTTTATTTGCAATACTCGTATTTTTTACCTTTTGTCGAATAATTTTACATCGAAGTTCAAAATCTGGAGGATAGATATCCACAGGAAGTCCCCACATAAATCGACTTCGCAATCGCTCTTCTAATATTTTTAGGTCGTCTGGAGAACGGTCAGAACTAATAATAATCTGTTTATTAGCTTGATGAAGAGCATTAAACGTGTGAAAAAATTCCTGTTGTGTTTTTTCTGCTCCAACTAAATATTGAATATCATCGATAATTAAAACATCTACATTTCTATATTTGTTTTTAAAAGAATTTGCGTATTCCATAGCATTATTTTTATTTTCTAAGTTTGCTATCCCTGTATAATCATTCATAAACATATCACTCGTTGTGTATAACACTTTTTTATTGGAATGTTCTACAATATAATTACCAATTGCATGCATCAAATGAGTCTTCCCGAGCCCACTTTTTCCATAAATAAATAAAGGATTATGAATTTTTCCAGGAGATTCAGCCACCGCCATACCAGCCACTTTAGCCAATCGATTCGAATCCCCTACCATATAATTTTCAAAATTAAGTTCTGGAATTAAATTGGTTTCCCACTCTTGTTCCATTACTTTTTCTGGTTCTTGAATAATTTCTTTTTGAAATTTCTCTACTACACTATCTTTTTCCTCTTCTAATAAAAATTCAATTTCAAAATTAATACCTGTTAATTTAAAAAATGTTTCTTCAATTAAAGAATAATAATGTTCTCCTAAAATATTTTTGTGAATTTCCATCGGAACTTGGATTTTAAGTTTTTGTTGATAACGATCGATACTAAGTAAAATTAAATCATGAAACCATGCATGAAAGGACGCCGCATTAATTTCTTTATAGATAGAATCTAAGAAATTTTGCCACAAATTCTCTATCTCAGTTGACAACCATCCTCACCCCACAATCCCGAACGTTTTATCCACTTCATTGTAACTCAAGTAATAAATTGTCACAAGTATGAAACATATTTTCACACCCTTTCAACAATTTATCAACAATAATTTTTCCCTATTCTAACAGATTCAAAATCACTTATCAACATTATCCACAAATTTCTTTTTAACAATTATAAACATAGAATAATTATCCACGTTGATAATGTGTAATGTTATCAACATAAATGTGAATTTGTGAATAACCCATTATTTCTTGACTTTTCTAGAAATCTAAGTTTATAATAAGGGAGCTTTAAAGAAAAAGGAGGTCCAGAAATGAAAAGAACTTATCAACCAAATAAACGCAAAAAAGCGAAAAAACATGGCTTCTTCGCTAGAAAAGAAACAAATATATTAAAAAGAAGAAGAAAAAAAGGACGCAAAGAATTATGTAAATAAAAACCACGTTATGTGGCTTTTTTCTTATATTGTTTACGAACAAAATTACCAAATTTAAACTTAAAGGTAAGAGGAACTTATGAAAAAATATGAAATAGTAAAAACACATGAAGAATTTAATGAAATCATTCAAACGGGAGAAAAAATAAAAAATTCATTTTATAATATATATATAAGGAAAAGCAACTTTAAATTTCCAAGATTTGGCATTGCGATTGGAAAAAAATTAGGCAATGCTGTTTATCGAAATAAAAGAAAGCGACAATTAAGAAATATTTTGACTACTCAACGAAATCTCTTTCAAAATGGTCATGATTATATTATAATAATGAAAGAAAAAACAAAAGAAGCAACTTATCAACAATTAGAAGAAATGCTTCTAAGTCTTTTTGAGAAAGGAAAAAGAAAATGAAAACAAAAAAAGTGTTACTCAGTCTTTTTTTAATAGTGACAATTTTAAGTACAAGTGGATGTGGAAATAGTAACTACATTAAAGACGCAGATAACAAAGTAGTAATGAATGAAGAAACTGGACAAAATATTCAAAAAGACATCCTATGTAAGCCAACCAATGAAAATCTATATAAAACTTATGAACAATACAATGATCAATTAAATATTAAATTAGAAGATTTACCAGCTTGTGAAGAATTTGAAATGAATAAAATTCCATATCATAGTTTATGGGAATCCATCTTTGTAAAACCATTAGCTTGGATTATTTTAAAAGTAGGGTATTTATTAAAAAATTTTGGATGGGCTGTCATGTTAATTGGACTTTTAATTCGTGTCATTTTATTTCCATTGTCAATTAAATCAATGCGCCAAACAGAGAATATGAAAAAAGCAAATCCTGAAATTCAAAAAATTGAAAAGAAATATGCAAATCGTACAGATAGCGAGAGCATGATGGCAAAAAGTCAAGAAATGATGATGATTTATCAAAAATACAAAATTAATCCAGTAAATGGGTGCTTACTTGCATTCCTTCAAATTCCTTTATTCTTTGCATTTTTACAAGCAATCAATCGAGTACCAGCAATTTTTGAAGGAGAGTTATTTGGTATGAATCTTGGAATGACTCCTTGGAAAGGAATTAGCAATGGACAATATCTCTATATCGTACTCATTGTATTAATCATTGCCACAACATATTTTTCTTTTAAACATTCCATGAATCAAAACAGTAATATGGGAAACAATGAAATTATGAAACAAATGGATTTCATGTTTAAATTTATGATTATTATGATATCTGTAGCTTCCTTTAGTTTACCGACCGCTTTAGCATTTTACTGGATTGTAACAAATGGTTTTATTGTAGTCCAAAATTTTTGCGTCAAAAAAGTTTTAGCAAAAGACGAACCTTCTAAAACTTCTTCTAAAAAGGAAGGAAAAAAAGAAAAAGTAGTGAATGCAAAAGTTATTTCAGAAAAAAAGAAAGTAGGAAAATAGTATGATGGTAGCAGAAAATACAGGAAAAACCTTAGAAGAAGCATTAGAAAAAGTATTAATAGAATTAAATGCCAATCAAAGTGAAGTAATTTATAAAAAAGAAGAAACAGAAGGAAAATTATTCAAATCCTCTTCTATCAAAGTTACTGCTACAACAAAAAGAGATATTCTAAGTGATATGAAAGAATATGTAAAAAAATTAGTGAGTGGCTTAGGACTCAACGTAGAATTGGAAACCAGCTTAAAAGATGATACCTACACGATAAAAATGTATTCAGAAAATAATCCAATTTTAATTGGAAAAAATGGACAAACCTTAAAATCTTTAGAAACAATTGTAAAACAAAAATATTTAAAAGACTGGAATTTATATCTCAAAGTAAACTTCGATGTAGAAGATTACAAAGAAAAAAGAATTACATATCTAGAAAAATTAGCTGTTCGTACTGCAAAAGAAGTATTAGAAACAAAAATCGATGCTACCTTAGAAAATATGAATTCTTATGAAAGACGAATTGTTCATAATAAATTAACCAATATGAAAGGAATTACAACATTAAGTGAAGGTGAAGAACCAAATCGTCATATTATTATCAAAGCAGAAAACTAATTTCTGTTTTTGTTTGAAAAAAAATCTATGCTATAATAAAGGGCAAGGGAGAGAAACTATGGAAGATACAATTTGTGCAATCTCAACATCAACTGGAAATAATGGAGCAATATCAATTGTTCGAATGAGTGGACCAGAAGCTGTAAAAATAATGGATAAATTATTCTCGAATAAACAATTTATAAAATCAAAAACTCACACCATTCATTATGGATTCATTTTAGATCATCAAAAAAAAATAGACGAAGTATTAGTGAGTAAATTCTTAGCACCAAAAACTTATACAACGGAAGATGTAGTAGAAATTAATTGTCATGGTGGAATCCTCTCAACAAATAAAATCTTAGAATTACTAGTGATGTCTGGAGCACGTCTCGCAGAACCAGGAGAATTTACAAAACGAGCATTTCTAAACGGGAGAATAAATTTATTAGAAGCAGAATCCGTAAGTGACTTAATCGAATCAAAAAGTGAACAAGCTATGAACATGGCAATGAATGGAATATCTGGGTCTCTTACAAAATTAATTCAAAACTTACGAGAAAAAATTGTTTCCTTGCTTGCAAATATCGAAGTAAATATTGACTATCCAGAATATGAAGACGAAATAGTAATTACACACGAAAATATTTTGCCAAAACTAAATGAAATCGAAAAAGAATTAAAAAAAATAGTACAAGAATCAGAATCAGGAAAAATCATCAAAAACGGACTCAATGTTTCACTAATTGGAAGACCAAATGTTGGCAAAAGTAGTTTACTAAATGCTTTATTAGAAGAAGAAAAGGCAATTGTTACCAATATATCTGGAACGACAAGAGACATTGTGGAGGGTTCCATAAAATTAAAAGGCATTTTATTAAATCTTACGGATACAGCTGGGATTAGAGACACAGAAGATATTGTTGAAAAAATAGGAGTAGAAAAAAGTAAAAAAATCATCGAAACTTCAGATTTAATTATTCTAGTTCTAAATTCTAATGAAAAATTAACCAAAGAAGACTTTGAATTATTAGAAAAAATCCAAGAAAAAAAACATATTGTTTTCTTAAATAAAAATGATTTAGAAAATCATATCTCTCTCCAACAAATCTCTTCAAAATATATAGTAAGCGGAAATACAATTGATGAATTAGGACTAAAAGAATTAAAAGAAAAAATTATAGAACTATTTCAATTAAATGAATTAGAAACTAAAGATATGAATTTCTTATCAAATATTCGTCAAATAACTCTTGCCAAAAAAGCATTGAAAAATTTAGAAAATGCGAAAAAACAAATAGCAGAGAATGTTCCAATTGATATCTTAGAAATAGAAATCAAAGAAGCGTGGAACAATTTAGGATTAATCATTGGAGAAACATATGAAGAAGAATTAGTGGATAACTTATTCCAAAAATTCTGTTTAGGGAAGTGAGAAAATGATTCGTTTAGCAAAGCAAAAAGATTTAGACCAAATTCTAAAAATAACCGAAATCATCAAACAAGAAATGAAGATAGAAAACAATCCACAGTGGCATGAAGGATATCCAACAAAAGAAGATTTTCAAAAAGACATCGATGAAAAAAGCTTATATGTATTAGAGGAAAATAGGGTAGTTGCGTTTGCATCCATAAAAAAAGATAGCGAAAATGATTATGAAAAAGTAAAAGAAAGTACCAAAAAAGAAGCTTATATCATTCATCGTTTAGCAGTAGATAAGACAGAGCGAAAAAAAGGATATGCCAAACAATTATTTTCCTTTGCAGAAGATTTGGCTTTAAAAGATAATATTTATTACATCAAAGCAGATACTGAGATTCATAATAAAAAAATGAATAAGCTATTTCAAAATTTAGGATATATACATCATGGTACACTTTCTTGGTCTGATAATGATGGGGTATTTAATTATTACGAAAAAAAATTAACAAAATCATATGACTGTATTGTAGTAGGTGGAGGGCATGCAGGTTGTGAAGCAGCTCATATTACAGCATTTATGGGGCAAAAAACATTACTAATTACGATGAACAAAAACAATATTGCCGACATGCCATGTAATCCATCCATTGGTGGAACTGCCAAAGGAATCATAGTAAGAGAAATTGATGCCTTAGGTGGACTAATGGGTCGTATCGCTGATATTTCTCATTTTCAAATTAAAATGTTAAATAGTGCCAAAGGACCAGCCGTCAGATCTCTACGAGCACAAGCAGATAAAATAACTTATCCCCAAAATATGTTGAATGCTCTATTAGAAACAAAAAATCTCGAAATATTAGAAGGAACAGTCGAAGATATAACTGTCGATTATGGGAAAATCAAAGAAGTAATATTAGCAAGTGGTGAAAGAATTCAAACCAAAGTTTTGATACTAACAACAGGGACCTATTTAAAAAGTGAAATACTTATTGGTTCTACAAAAGAAGAAGGCGGACCACATGGAGAACCACGAAGTAACTTTTTAAGTGATAATCTAAAAAAATTAGGATTTTCGATTCAACGCTTAAAAACTGGAACACCGCAACGAATTCAAAAAGACTCCATAAATTTTTCAGAATTGCATGAAGAAGTTGGAGATAAAGAATACTACACCTTTAGTTTCGACCAATTACCATCATATAAAATCAACGAACAACAAAAATGTTATCTGTTATATACCAATGAAAAAACACATGAAATTATTCTTTCCAATCTAGATAAATCTGCAATGTATGGAGGATATGTAACTGGAGTAGGACCAAGATATTGTCCATCCATAGAGGATAAGGTGGTTAAATTTGCAGATAAAAACAGGCATCATGTTTTTATAGAGCCTGAAGGCCTATATACCAATGAGATGTATCTTGGGGGAATGTCAAGTTCTCTACCTGAAGATGTTCAAGTGGCTATGTATCG
>CAOWNX010000002.1:0-9735 GCA_948552115.1 uncultured Bacilli bacterium | reverse complement strand
AGATTTGCGGATAAAGAAAGACACCAATTATTTTTAGAACCAGAGAGCTTATATTATGATGAATGGTATTTACAAGGTTTTTCTACAAGTATGCCAAAAGATATTCAAGAAAAAATGGTTCACAGTCTAAAAGGATTAGAGCATGCAAAAATTACAAAATATGCTTATGCCATCGAATATGATGCAATTGACCCATTACAAATCAAGCCTTCTTTAGAATCGAAAGTAATCGAAAATCTATTTACAGCAGGGCAAATAAACGGAACGAGTGGATACGAAGAAGCAGCAGGACAAGGACTCATTGCAGGAATCAATGCAAGTTTAAAAAATCAAAAAAAAGAACCACTCATATTAAAAAGAAACGAGGCTTATATAGGAGTCTTGATCGATGATTTAGTAACAAAAGGAACCAAAGAACCGTATCGAATGTTAACATCAAGAGCAGAATATCGTTTAATTTTAAGACATGATAATGCTGATTTAAGACTTCGTGATTTAGCTTGGTCCATTGGAAGTATAACCAAAGAACAATATGAAAGAACCAAAAAGAAACAACAAAAAATAGAAACATTTATCCAAAGATTGAAAGAAGAAAAAATTCATTTGAATCAAGAAACAAAACAAAAATTAAAAGATCATAATATTGATATTACTTCTTCCAAAAGTTTCTATGAATTACTAAAACGACCAGAAATAACATTAGAAAAACTAAAAGATTTTTTATCCATCGAAGAAGAAAAAGAAATCGAAGAACAAGTAGAAATTGCTATAAAATACGAAGGATATATTAATAAAACATACCGTGATATCGAAAAAATGTTAAAATTAGAAGAAAAATTAATTCCTAAAGATATTAACTATGACAAAATAAAAAATATTGCTTCCGAAGCAAAACAGAAATTAAAACAAATTAAACCAATATCAATTGGCCAAGCTGCAAGAATTAGCGGTGTAAATCCATCAGATATCTCAATACTAGCAATTTATTTAAAAAAGGAATATGGAAAATGACAGAACAAGAATTTAAAAAAGCGACTCAAGAACTTGGAATAGACATTACAGAAATTCAATTAAAACAATTAGAAGAATATAAAAATTTTTTAATAGAGTATAATAATCACACCAATCTAACGGCAATTAAGACTTCAAATGAAATTTACTTAAAACATTTTTACGATTCGTTAACCATTTCCAAAGTAATCGATTTTAACGAACCAAAAACCATATTAGATATTGGAACAGGTGCCGGTTTTCCAGGAATAGTACTCGCAATTATATTTCCAAATCAAACGGTCCATTTAATGGATTCCAATCATAAAAAAATTGATTTTCTAGATGCATTAATTCAAAAAATACAAATAAAAAATGTTAAAACAATCTATGCTCGTAGTGAAGAATATGCTTTATCTCATAAAGAAGAATACGATATCATAACTTCCCGAGCAGTAGCAGAATTACGAATACTGCTAGAAATATCTTTTCCTTTACTAAAAATAAATGGATTATTTATAGCTATGAAATCATCAATAGAAAAAGAATTAGAAGAAGCCAAAGATACTATAGAATTACTTTTTGGTTTCATAGAGCAATGTATTACATTTGAACTTCCATGGAACGAAGGATTTCGAAGTATCATCAAAATAAAAAAACAAAAACCAACTCCATCTATATATCCAAGAAATTATGGAACAATACGAAAAAAAGCATTGAAAAAAAAAGAATTCTAATGTAAAATGAATAATAGAATAAGGGGCTGATTCATGTGAATATGGAAAAAGATATTCAAATGGTTCCAGTAGAAGATATCATACCGAACCGCTTTCAACCAAGACTTTCCTTTGATGATGCAGGATTAAAAGAGTTGTCTGAATCCATTAAACAACATGGAATTATTCAACCTCTCGTATTGCGTCGACTTGGAGATAAATTTGAAATCATAGCAGGAGAACGCCGATACAAAGCTGCTACGATAGCAGGACTCGACCAAGTGCCAGCAATTATTTCTAATATCGATGACAATCAAAGTGCAGAAGTAGCTTTAGTAGAAAACATTCAAAGAAGAAACTTAACAGCCATAGAAGAAGCAAAATCATATCGTAGTTTATTAGATCGAGGATACTTAACACAAGAACAACTTGCAGAAAAAATGGGTGTATCCCAATCATCTGTAGCCAATAAATTGCGTCTTTTAAATTTAGATGAAGAAGTACAAAATGCATTACTAAATGAAAAGATTAGCGAAAGACATGCGAGATCACTTTTAATTTTACCCAAAGAAGAACAAAAGAAATGGTTAAAGAAAATCATTACGCAAAGAATGACCGTTCGTCAATTAGATATGGAATTAAAAAAATTAAAAGAAACAAAAACAGAAGAAATGGAAAATATACCCCTTGTTAATTTAAAACCTAATCTAGAATCAATTGTAAATAATGCAACAGACATAAATCCAATTCGTGAATTACACGATGTAGAAAGTATGATGAAACCTATGGAGGAAGAGAAAAAAGAAAACTCAGTTGTAGAAGAAGTACAAAATTTAACCCCAAATAAATTCTTTAACTTTTTAGAAGATGAAGCAGCAAATATGAATATGACAGATAATCTAGTAAGTGCGAAAAATGAAGCGATTAATCCACTTGAAGAAGATACCATTGAAGTTTTAGACGATGATTTTCTAAAAATAGCAGATCCCACTTTAAATTTATTTGATAGCACTTCTAAGTCAAATACTATTGAAGAAATCAAAGAACCAGTATTAGAAGAAGCAGTAGTAGATCCAGTCGCATCGATTATCAAATTAGATCCAAATTACGAACAAAAAGTAGAAGAAGAAAAAGGATTAGATTTAAAAACAGCCATCAATACAATTAGAAACGTCGTAAGTGATATGAATGAAAAAGGATTTAATGTTGAAATTGAAGAACTAGATTTAGAATCTGACTATCAAATTAATCTGAAGATAAAAAAATAAACTATAAGGAAAAAAATCTTTATAGTTTTTTTAATGAAAAGATTTGAATAATTATGATATAATCAAACAAATGAGGATAGCTATGAAAAAAATCAAAAGAGTTTTTGAAAATTCTGGTATAGAATGTGGATTGTTATACTTTTATATTCATTTCATTACCGAAATTGTATGTTTTTATTCTCTTAACAAAATAGCAGGAGATTCCATACTTCTTTGGATTGCCCCGCTTTTATATGACACATTTGCTTTTATTCCTCAATCCTTAATTGGATATTTCAGTGACAAATACCCAAAGATAAAAATAGGTTTGATAGGAATAATTTTGTTAATCCTAAGTGCTTTTCTATTAAATAAACAAATACTACCAAATATTTTAATATCCTTAAGCTTATTAAGTTTAGGAAATGCCTTTATACATATATCGGGAGCAGAAATTACACTAAAAACTTCAAATGGCTTACTATCCCCAAGTGCGATCTTTGTAAGTGGAGGATCATTTGGTGTAATTACAGGAACACTACTTTCCAAAAATAATATTTCTCCTTGGATTATTTTAATACTTGCTATCACTATGTTTCCATTTTATTTCCTAGCAGAGTTTGAGAAAAAAGAACAAAATCAAAAAAATCCTTGTAAAAATTTTAATTACCATAATCCAAAAATTAACCCAAAACGAATCATATTTCTTACAATTTTAATTGTTGTGATAAGAGGATATATGGCTTATGGAATTCCAACCGCTTGGAAGAAAACAACCATTCAAGCAGTTTTATTATATAGTTTTATGGGATTTGGAAAAGCTCTTGGAGGCATTTTATCGGATATTTATGGAGCCAAAAAAATAGCTTTACGAAGTATTTTAGGATCTCTTCCCTTTTTATTATTTGGAAATCATATCATGTGGATATCTTTAATTGGTATTTTACTATTTAGTATGACGATGTCTACTACCTTAGGAATACTCGTATCTACCTTAAAAAATACACCAGGACTTGCATTTGGACTGACCACAATTGGATTATTTTTAGGGACATTTCCTATCTTCTTCATAAAAATTAATTCCTTCATCATAAATTCAATTTTAATCATTACCTTAAATACATTCTGTTTTATAATCATATTAAAAATAATGAAAGGTCGGTCAACATGAATGAAATAAAATTAGTAGTTAGTCAAAAATTACTAGAACAAGCATTTATTCCTTTCCTAATCATAGTAATTTCGATAACAATAATAATTACAATGACAATAATCTTAATAAATAAAGAAATCAAAAAATTAGAAAGAGAGAAAAAGAAATGAGAAAAATATTATTTTTAATTACTATCATGGTAGGTACAGTACTTTCCATCCAAATTGTCAAAGCGGATATGGGGGCACCATCCATTAGTCCTTATGAAGTTCGAGTAACAAAAACAGAAGGAACAACATTAACCAATGAAGAAAAAAATACCAAAGCACCTTATGACACCATATTAAAAGTAAACTATGAATACTTAGAAAACGGAATCATGTTTGGAGAAGTAGAATGGAATAAAGAAATATATATGGTTAAATTATCTGATACTGAAGTCATAAAACAAGAAGAAGGCAATCCCCAAAACTTTGACCGTGAAGAAATGAAATATGTATACAAAGAAGGAGCTTATCTTTATAAAGGACCTTCAAAAATCTATGGAAAAGTGGATGGCGAAATCATGATTCCAGTTGGAGCAAAAATAAAAGTTTCCATTCGAAATGAAGACGAAATATGGGCTTATGTAACATACGAAGGAGTAAGCGGATGGATATATTATTATAAATATGATGATCACAGTCCTTATCAAGAAAAAACGAGTTTACTAAGTGTCATTGATGAAGAAAAAGAAATCCCTTTTATTACTTCCAAAGAAATAAAAATTACAAAAAATTTCCAAACCGAAGAAATTATCACAACGATACCAAATAATCTAAAAACTTCTGCAAAGTTTAAGTACTATTATAATCCAAATCCTCATACAAAATATTATTATATCTCATGGAATGGAGTTGAAGGATGGATACAAAACGAAAATTATCAAGCACTAGGTTATGAAATAAAAAATGCAACTCTTTATTCAATAAAAGAGATAGATATCTATCAAAGTGATTTTCAAACGAAAACAAACCATACCATTCCAGCAAATACAGAAGTAGATATATTATATATGAACAATATCTGGTACTATATCTCATATAAAGGGATAGAAGGATATGTAAAAGAATATAATGAAGAAACAGAATCGAAAAATTTCTTGCCAAGTACAAACACTGACCAATTTTATTTAGAAAATATAAATCATAATAACAACTATACCGAAGCAATATTAAAAAATGATATCCAGATTTATAAAGAAATAAATGGAGTTAAAACCGATAATATATTAACAAGTGGAGAAAAAATAAAAATTAAATATGCTTATTACCATTATCAAAATGGATTCAATAACGTATGGGAATATATCATAGCGGATAACTTATCTGGTTGGATAAAAAATGCAGAGAAAGAAATATTAGAACCAGAAACAAAAAAAGAAACAGAAGAAAAACAAGAAAATATTACTCCTAAAAAGTCTCTAAAAGAAATAACAATTTACTGTGTAATATCAGCACTAATATTATCCTTAGTATCTTTTGTTACCATACGATTAATCAATAAAATAAAAACAAAATGACAATTTCCTATTTACCAAAAATGATGCTTTTCTGTTTCCTTATAACAATAACGATAGAAATATCCATCTCTCGATTTTGCAAAATAAAAACTCCAAAAGATATCATAAATATTATACTTGCTAATGCTATAACAAATCCACTCGTTGTTACCATTCCCTTTTACTTCAATATATATTATGGCGTTTGGTATCGTCATATCAGTTTATTCCTTTTAGAAATAATTACCGTATTCGTAGAAGGAAAACTCTATAAAAAATATTTAAATAACAAACAAAAAAATCCATATTATCTATCATTTCTATTAAATATAAGTTCCTTTTTAATAGGAACAATACTTCATAGAATTATAAAATAAAAAACTTATTCCTTCGAATAAGCTTCAAAATTGACTGGAATAGATGTAAATTCTGTTCCTTTTTCATAATAAAAAATGGTTGAATTTTTACCCTTAATATCCTCTTTACCACTCACTGCATCTCGAATCAAACCCACTACATTCCGAGGTGTCTCGTACCAAACATTATCCTTATCTTGCAAATAACTTTCCATTGTTTCAAGCCACACATTTTTTGAAATACGACTTGCGATACTTCCTACCTCACTACTATTGTCATTCCCAACCCATACTAGACTTAAGGCTTCTGGAGTATAACCAACACTCCAACAATCTGTATTTGTTGTACCAGTTTTTAAAGCATATTTTCGTGACATTTTTGAAGCCAAAGAAAGAGCGGTAGGAGTCGTATAAGCATTAAATGAAGAATTTGATGTATTCGTTAACATTTCATTTAAAATGTAAACATAATTACTATTCAAAACCATATCTTGTTTATCACGATGTCGATACAATACATTTCCTTCCGTATCTTCAACCCGTTCAATTAAATAAGGAGTACGTTTAAACCCACCACTCGCGAGTGTTAAATACCCAGTAGCAAAATCAAGTAAATTAAGTTCACTCGTTCCAAGAGCCAAAGAAGGATTCGCTTGAACATCACCCGAAATTCCAACTCGTTTTGTCATATCCACTAAGGTTTCTTCTCCCAAAAACAAATGTGTTTTTACTGCATAAATATTATCCGAATAAGCAAGAGCTGCTGCCATCGTAATATCTTGATTTGCATAAATATGATTATAATTAGAAGGACTATATGTTTTATTATTCGAAAAAACAAAAGTTGTCTCACTACTATAAAAAGTAGAAGAAGAAGTAAGACCATTTTCTAAAGCCGAATAATACAAAAAAGGTTTCATTGTACTTCCCACCTGTCGTTTCGCTTGTGTAGCACGATTATATTGACTTTTTGAATAATCATATCCACCAGTTAAAGCTAATATACCCCCAGTTTTTGGATGAATTAATACACTAGCGATTTGCAAATCGTCTTCCTCATTCATATTATTTTTAATTGAATTTTCCATATCCATTTGAGCTTGTTGATCTAACGTAGTATAAATTTTAAGACCACCATACTCCATCAAACTCGTAGGAATTCCTCGAATACCTTGTAATTCATTTAATACTGCATCCTGATAATATTGAATCATTTGTGAATGATTTTGTTCTTCTTTTCCATAAATTGGTAGAACGCTTTGAAACAACCCCTCATATTCTTCCTTTGAAATATATTCATTTTCTAACATCGCTTTTGCTACAATCCGAGCCCGAGTTAAACACGCCTCATAACTAGCAACCGGATTAAACTTATTTGGACTTTTGGGAATACCAGCTAGCATAATTGCTTCCTCCAAAGACAAATCCTTTACATTCTTATTAAAATAATATTGACTAGCACTTCCCACACCATAATTTCCCTCACCATAATTAATTGTATTCAAATACCCCTCTAAAATATCGTCTTTGGAATAATGTACTTCCAATTCTACCGTCAAAAACGCTTCCTCAATCTTTCTTTGCCAAGTTTGATCAAACGTTAAAAACATATTTTTAATATACTGTTGACTAATCGTTGAAGCTCCTTGTCGAGTATGTTTAACCATATTCGTTAAAAAAGCTTTTCCAATACGAAAATAATCAAAGCCATGATGATGATAGAAATTCTTGTCTTCCACACTCAAAACAGCTTGCACTAAATAATCACTCATTTCGCTCAAAGGAACCCATTCATTTTTTTGATTTCCTTGAAACACCAATTGTTCTTGGTTATCATATAAAAATATTTTTCCTAAATTAGTAAGCTCCAAACGAGGACTAAAAAAAGCATAAATATAGATACCAAGAATAGCAACAATTCCGCTTAAAAAAAGAAAAATTCCAATTCGAGTACACAACATAAGCTTTTGTTTCATACGTAACACCTAAAAATAGTATGGGCACGCATATGAAAAATATCCGTAAAACTTTAAAAAAATAATAATGCAATCAAAAAATGTTTATGATATAATGTCCTAGAAAAAAAGGAGGGAGTATCTTGTTCTTAAATTTAACCCTTATAAAAGAAGAAAAAATTATCCTTCAAACACAAAACATTCCATATACAAAAAAAGATACAACAATTTTTTTTGAAATCGAAGGAATGAAACATCAAATTGACTTAGAAAAAAAATGGTTGATAAGAGAAAACGAAGAATTTTATTTCTTTATTGATTTAGAGCAAGAAAAATGTACATATAAACTTAAAAAAGAAGAAATTGAATTAAACATTATAGTCGATGATGCATTCTTTCATCAAATGAATAATACATTAGAAATAAATTATGCCATTGAAACAGATGATGAAAAAATAAAAATTTTAATAGAATATATAAATTAATCATAGACAGATAACATATTTTTGCATATAATGGCGTAGAAGAAATAAAAAAGAAAAAAATAGGTATAAAGATTAAAGTTATGCAAATAACTTTGTTAGGAGGAAAAATTATGAAATTAAAGGATATATCCAAAGAAGAATTAGAATTAATGAGTTATGATGATTTAGCATATCTAATATTAGAAGATGCAAATAAAAAAATGAAAATCAATGATTTATTCCATCAGGTTTGTAAAATATTAAAATTAAGTGAAAAAGAATTTGAAGAAAGAATTGCCGATTTTTTTGAAATTTTAACAACAGACAAAAGATTTACAATGCTAGAAAATGGTTTTTGGGATTTAAAAGAAAAGCATAGTGAAAAAGTTGTCATTGATGAAGACGATGACGAAGTATTTGTAGAAGAAACAGAAGAAGAACCAGAACCAGACAATGATTTATATGAAGAAGACGAAGAAGAAAATGATGATGAAGATTTAAAAGATTTAGTAGTAATCGATGAAGACGAAGAAGGAGAAAATCTATAGAATTATCTAGTAGAAAGGATTATTATGGAAACTAGATTAGAAACAATATTAGAACGATATCAAGCCATTACAGCCGAATTAATGAACCCAGAAGTCATGTCAGATTTTAACAAAGTAAAAGAATTATCCAAAGAACAAAGTGATTTAAAAGAAACGGTTGAAAAATATGAAGAATACAAAAAAACAAAACAAAATATTGAAGAATCGAAAAGTCTTTTAAATGACCCAGAACTAAAAGAAATGGCTGAATTAGAACTTGCAGAGAATACCGCAGCATTAGAAAAAATAAAACAAGAATTAGAAATATTACTAATTCCAAAGGATGAAAATGACGGAAAAAATGTCATTATGGAAATTCGAGGAGCTGCTGGAGGAGACGAAGCAAATATCTTTGCTGGAGATTTACTGAGAATGTATACCTACTATGCAGAAAAAAATGGTTGGAAAATAGAAATTAACCATGAAATTGCTGGAACCAGTGGTGGATACTCGAATGTAGAATGTATGATACGTGGAGAAAACGTATATTCAAAATTAAAATACGAAAGTGGAGCTCATCGAGTTCAAAGAGTTCCAGTAACAGAAACGCAAGGACGTGTTCATACTTCGACTGCAACGGTACTCGTCATGCCTGAAGTAGAAGATGTAGACATTGAAATCAAAGAAAGTGATTTAAAAATAGATGTATATCACAGTAGTGGTGCTGGTGGACAATCTGTAAATACTTCAAATTCAGCAGTACGAATCACACATTTGCCAACCAATA
>CAOWNX010000001.1 GCA_948552115.1 uncultured Bacilli bacterium | reverse complement strand
CATTTCTTAATAACTCATTGATTATACTATGAATTTTAAACAAAAATCAATATTTTATCCCTATTTTTCTAACTTTTTTAGTAATTTATACGAAAAAAAGAATAGATTAGACAAAACAGCTTACACTAAAACTGTGATAATTATGAAACAAGAAACCTATATTAAAGAATTAATCGAATTTATCAAAAAAGGAACAACAACCTATACAACCATCAAAGAAATCAAAAAAGAATTAGAAAGATTTGACTTTAAAGAACTTGAAGAAGAAAATATATGGCACTTAACAACTGGAAAACACTATGTCACAAGAAATGACGCTTCTTTAATATGTTTTACCATTGGAGAAAACTCTCAAAATAGTTTTAATATCATTACAACACATTCGGATACTCCAGCATTTCGTTTAAAGCCACAAAATGAGTCTTATGAAAATGGATACTTAAAATTAAATGTATCTCTTTATGGAGGATTATTAAACTATGGATGGTTAGACCGTCCTTTATCAATTGCAGGAAAAATTATTACCAAAGAAGAAAACAGATTCGAAAGTAATATCATTGACTTCAAAAAACCTCTTTTGACCATACCAAGTGTAGCAATTCACTTAAATGCCGATGCGAATAAAAATTTAGACTTAAACACCCAAGTCGACTTAATTCCCTTCATTAGTTTAAAAGAAGAAAAAAATATCATTAAAACATTAATAGAAAAAGAATTTTCCATCAAAAAAGAAATCATTTGTGACTATGATTTATTTCTTTACAATACCGAAGAACCAACATCAATAGGAATCGAAAAAGACATTTTATTATCTCCAAGAATAGACAATTTAACAAGTACCTTTGCAGCATGGAAAGCCATAATAGAAAACAAGAATTCGAAAAATATCAATGTTTTTTGTACATTTAACAGTGAAGAAATCGGTTCCTTAACCAAAGAAGGCGCAGATTCTAACTTTTTATTAGATACCTTAAAAAAAATTGCTACTTCACTAAAAATAGATATCTCCTCTACCCTCTATCAATCATTTATCATTAGTTCAGATAACACCCATGCGGTACATCCAAATCATCCAGATTTATCAGACAATACCAACAAAGCATATTTAAATCAAGGAATTGTAATTTCCAAAGAAACAGAATCCACTACCGATGCCCTTTCTTCCTCTATCATAAAAAGTATATGTAAATCAAAGAAAATACCATTTCAAGAATCTACAAGTAGAAATGACATGAGTACTGGTTCTACGCTTGCAGGTATCAGCTTAAGGCATGTCAGTACTACTTCCATAGATATTGGACTTGCAGAGCTTGCCATGCATTCTTCCAACGAATGTATTGGAAAAAAAGATTGTTATGATCTTTATCAAATGTTCCAAGAATTTTACAACACATCCTTCCAAAAAAAAGAAAAAAGTACTTACATCAATAAATCATGATTTTGTACTTTTCTTTCGCGGAGTTTTTTTTGCATCATCCGTTTTTGACTTTTGAATTTTCGAAGAAACCTTCTTTGAAGAAGTTGATTTTTTAGGAGATGTTTTTTTCACGTTCTTTTCCTTACGTATTTGTTCTTGATTCTTCTCTTCTACATCCTTTTTTACTTCAAGCAAATCCTTCGAATCCGAAACAGAAATCACTTTTGTCCCTGCAATCAAATCATGAAGACTTCTATGATCCATTCGAAGAAACATCAAAAGTAACATAAAATAAATCAAAACATACCCAACCAAATTGACATTTGCATAAAAAGAATAATAATTATTTGCATTCATAAAACTTAAAATTCCTTGTTGAGCAATTGTAATCAAAACATTATTTAAAATAATAGCACGAACCAAATAAGAAACAATACCTACTTGTGAATCATCATTTACGGAAACGATTTGTAAATGAAATAATTTCTTTCCAAATGTTTGACCTTTCAAAAAGAATGGAACACATCCAAAATATAAAACAATACAAAATAAATTAATAATGGTATTTCCCATATTACTTCGATTCCATTCATAATAAAGTGGGATATATTTTTCATTAAATTCATTTTCAGAAATCTCATTTTTACTATAAGAATCATACAACGAATTCATTTGAAAAGATACTTCCTCATAATACTTTTGATTATCTCTACTCAAAGGAATAAAAGAAATCAAATACATGACACATGCAACCAAAAAAATATCAATAAAATATGCCAAAAATCTTCGAACCATAATGTTTTTCATGTTATCACCTTCCATTATTATAACAATGAAAAATAAAAAAAGGAAGAATGTGTCATTCTTTCCTAAAATTTTTACTGAATATCTTTATCATAAGAAATATCTGAAATTTCATATTTACGATTTTTAGAAACAAAAGAAAGTAAAGAAGTACTCGCCCATCCTAAAATTGCCAAAATAAAGAAATACAATAATCCAAACAATGTAAATTTTGGTTCCGCCTTTGTAAGAAGACTAATAATCGATGCACCTGCACTCATACTTGTAACAATCGTCAAACTATTAATAGATTTACTCGTTACATCTGACTTTAAAGAAGAAAACAATTTTTGTGCAGAAGAAACATAAGTCTGCGTCATATCCCACAAATATTTAATATAATCCAAAGTATCCCGAAGTGTTTCAAAACGATACCCAGAAATTGCTAAAAATTCCGTTAACTCTGAATCACTCTTCGCAATCTTTTCTCGAGTCGAAATATAAGTTCCCATTTGATTAATTCTTCCATCAATCAAATTAATTGTTTTTGCATAGCCTTCCAATTTTGTATTAAATTTTACAATATCAGCACCTTTAACATGTACATTTTCTTTTACTTGATCAATCTTTTCCCAAATAATACGGTGTAAATTTAAATAACGATGCATTTGTCCCTTAAATTCTCGAATAAATACTTGTTGTTCAATATATTTTTCAATATTATCAAAAGATTGTGTCTTATTATTAATAAAATAATATTTATCTCCTCGAACCACCTCATATTTTTTATTTTTAAATTCAAAATATTTTTGCTTTTCTGTACGTGATAACAAATCAGAAATATCTTCCTTACTAACATTATCACATACAATAAAATATGGATATACCGTTTCAATATTTGCAAGTTCTTTTGGAACAGGTGCACCCAAACTAAACAAATAATTTAAAGCTGGAGAAAGCTTATTCTCATAATAATCAGTTACCTTCGTAATATCTGCAAACAAAGTATCTTCAGATACTTTACGATTATTTAAAAGAATCAAACCATCTTCATAAATCTTAACAGAAATATCAATGGCTGTAGTAAATTCAACAAATTCTTCACCACTCACACCATAATCAATCTTTCCAATTTCTAAAGATTTTCGTAAACTTTCTAATTTTTCTGAATCCAATTTCAATTGAGTCTTACAATCCCTTAAAAAATCATAAATTTCTGTAAGCTGTAACATAGTTCGTTGAAACCAACCACCGATATAAATATTAGTAATTTTCACATTATCACTCCTATAAATTTAATTCAAAAAATTTAGCATCAACAATTTCAAAACCAGCATTCAAATAACATTGATGAGCTGGGGTCCGAAAATTTTTACTCCAAAGTTTGATTGTCGAACAATCTCGGTCTTTACAAAGCTTCTTAATCACATCAATCATATAACGAGCAATATGATGTCTCCGATACTCTGGAAGTACACAAACATGATTTAAAATAGCAAACGTATCCATACCATCAAAAAGAGTTGGAACGATTGTTATTTTTGTATGTGCAACAATTCTCCCATCCAGAACACCAATTAAATAAAGTTGATTGGGATCATGATAAGTTCGATCAAAAATACCAAGTGCTTTTTCATACGGTGTATTCTCATCAAAACAAGCATTACAAACCTCAACTAATTCCTTCACATCATCTCGTGTTGCAAAACGAAATTTTAATTCCATAAACTTCACCCTTTTATTCTATTACCTTAAGAATACTAAAAAGGAAAAAAAAAGAAAATAGATTTTACTATTCCTTGTCTGCTATTTACGTAGAATTGACATTTTAAGACTGTAATTCTTGAATTTTTTTCTTTGTTAATAAAGTATATTTTTGAACAAATTCAGGAGATATTCCATCTTCTAACATCTTCTTAGCGATTTCAATTTTTTCTTCTTTTCGATAATGATTTTTCATTCCTTCTTCTCTTAACTGATCTGGATCATAAAACAACAACTCATCCAAATATTGTGTCACTTCTTCTAGTTTCTTACTCACAATACCCATAACTCTTTTCTCTTGATATAACTGTTCTTTCAAATCTTTATCTTTACAGACAAAGATATATAATAACCATCTTAAGTCTTTTTCATCCAACTTCTTTATCTCATTGTATGAAATATCACTTAAATATTCAAGATTAATATCCACAATTTCTAACAAATCATTCCGTTTTTTATGACTATTTTCTTCCATCATATAACTGTGATACAAAAAATTCCCCTTTTTATAATAATCAAAATTATTCAAATTAATCTGTTTGACACATTTAATCTGTTGATACTTATCTCTAGACTTAATTTGCCTTTCTTGTAAATTTCCAAGATATAGTGTGTTTTTAATCTTTCCACTTTCATATTGATTATAATTCACTTCAATATCAATAATCATTTCATCATTTTCCAGTAACACATCTGTTACTTAATTTTTATACTTATTTGAATTTGCTATATTTGGATGGATTAATTTCAAATTTTTTCGTACCATTTCTTCGTCCAAATTTAACGATAGAGAGATAATCTTGACGACATAATCTCTACATTCTTTGGCATTTAGTATTTTCAAAGCTACCGTATCTTTCAAATATAATTTTTCTTTCGAAGAGTCACCTATTTCCTTCTTTCATGCGTTAGTTATTGTAAAGATTATTTTTGGTGAAGCAAGGAATTCGACAAAACTAATCAAAAAAAGAACTCTTTTCAAAAAAGAGCTCTAATCTAAATATTTTCATCACGAATTGCATTTAAAATATTTTCTTTTTTTATTTTATGAACCGAATATCGCATAGCTAGAAGTACGATTAAAAATACTCCAATCACCACAAAACAAATAGCACCCCAAGGAATTAACATATGATCTCGAGTTGAAAAACCACTCATCGAATCATGAATATAAAGAACACACAAGAAAGATACAGGAATTCCATAAATTAAAGATTTTAAACCAAAAAACAAACTTTCAAATAAAATCATTTTATTAAATCCCTTTGGTGTAAGCCCCATACTGCGAAGCATTGCAAATTCTTTTCTTCGTAAATTAATACTCGTATGAATCGTATTAAATACACTTGTTACTCCAATTAAAGTAACCAAAGAAATGAATCCATAAAGTAATATTTTAACTGCCAATACTAAATTTTTACTTTCCTTCTGTTCCATCTTTGGAGAAGACATATTCATATTTTGAAAATTTCCATACTTTTTTTCAATCTCGTTATAAAGAGATTCATATTCTTTTGCTTGAATATTCAAATTATAAACTGTATTAAAGGAAGTAGAAACATCAGAAAACAATTCTTGATATTTTGAAGCACTTAGAAAAACAGCATGAGAAGAATTATAAAGCAAATATTGGAATGTTGGAGGAACTTCAGTAATCATTTTAATATTTGATAAAGGGATATTACAAACCTCATCATCCTTTGCGTCATCCCAATAACAAAGATTTAAGTGAGAAATATCTTGTTGAAACAATTTTCCTTGATACGTTTCTCGATTTCCATTTTGATAATCGATGACTTGACCCTGATTTAACAATAAAATATCATCAAAATTAGCCGCTTGTGTTTTGCGAAATTGATCAAAATCTTCATCCTCTAAAATAAAGAGATTCATATTAGAACTCTCCAGTTCATAATTTCTCAAATAATTGCGATACCAAGAAACATAAGAATCCATTGGAATATAAGACGAATAGCTTTCCAAACGAAACAGATATGAAGTATCAACGCGATTATCATGACGTATTTCCTTTAAAGTTTGTAATCCTTCCAAATTATAAGTTTCCATAGAAATATCAAAATCATATCTATCTACAGAATCCATTGTTGAAACTCCATAATTCAAATACGTACTAAATGAAATAAACAAAACAATACTTACAAATAAAGACAAAACCGTAATTCGATACTTTCTTTTATTTCGTTTCATATTTTTAAGAGCAAGTTCTCCTTCAATCCCAAATAGTTTCGTAACAAATTTCGGAGTCTTTAATTTTCTTTTTGGCATTTTAATCTCATCATTTTCCCGAATCGAAATAATTGGTGCTACACGACTTGCACGCCTTGCTGGTAAAAATGCCGAGAAGAAAACAACGAATACCATAAATAAAATTGGCACAATAATATAAATCCAATTAATAATCAAATGAAATTCATATGCCCAAAAATCTTTAAGTAAATAATTTAAAATCTCTAAGACCACATATATTCCGAGAAATGAACTGGCAATTCCTAAAACGATACCAATACTTCCTACCAAAAATGCTTCAAAGAACACCGTTTGCAAAATTTGTTTTCTCGTAGCTCCAATACTAGCATAAAGTCCAAATTGTTTTTTTCGCTCCATCGTCGAAATGGCAAAAGAATTATATATAACAATAACACATCCAACCGATAATAAACAAAGAGCAAAACAAAGGACTTTCATAATGGACTCATTGATATTTCCATAACGTGTCGTTCCATAAAAATATAACAAAGAACTATTATAAGCGACAGATTTATTGTTCAAATTTAATTGGTTGATAATTTCATCACTAATTTCAAATGTCTCTTGTGGCTTTTTATACTCTACAAAAACATTATTTCCTTCATCCAAATAATTGCTTCCCAAAGTAAACAAAGAATATCCAGCAGCTGTATAACTTTCAGTATAAGGTCTAGAAATAATACCAACAACAGTAAACCGCTGTTCCTCAAATTGTTCCAAATGATCATTGAGTCCCTCTTCATAAGAATCATTTAGATAAGTAATTTCTCCATCCACATAACGCTTTCCTACATTGATAACCAACTCTTCTCCAATTGAAACAGTTTTCATTCCATTCGTAGTAACATGATTCGAAACCAAAATTTCATGTTCATTTTCAGGTAGTCTTCCCTCTTTTAATTGAAAGGTTTCTAACAGTTCTTTCGATGCAGAATACATTGCATAATAAGGTTTTGCATAATTTTGACTATCTAGAAATTCACCAAATCCCATAAGAGAACTAAAATAAGAATTATTAATATGAATATTATTTTCTATCTCTTGAGCTTCCTTTTTTGATAAAGACTTAAATGCTGCATGATATTCTCCATGAAGCATAATTGCTTCTTGCTTCATCGACTCAATAAAACTAGAAGCTAAAAGTCCACAACCAAGCATTAATGCCATCGATAACACAATTCCTATGATGGTTACAATCGTCCGCTTTGGATTCATTTTCAAGTGCTTGATTGTCAGGCGATTTAAAATTTTCATTTTACTTCACCTTTTCATCCTTTATAATTTTTCCATCATCGATGGTAATAATACGATTTGCATGCATCGCTAAATTTTGATCATGAGTAATCATAATAATTGTTTGATGATATTTTCGATTACTAATTTCCAAAAGCTCCATAATTTCTTTACTTGACTTACTATCCAAATTTCCAGTTGGCTCATCTGCTAAAAGCAAAGCGGGATGATTCATCAAAGCTCTCCCAATAGAAACTCTTTGCTGTTGCCCTCCAGATAATTCATTTGGCAAATGATGAACACGATCTTTCAGTCCCAACGTTTCAATAAGTTCATTCAAATATGCCTCATCACTCTTCTTATTATCTAATAAAATCGGTAACTCCATATTCTCTTTCACATCCAAAATTGGAATCAAATTATAAAATTGATAAATTAATCCTACTTGTCTTCTTCGAAATATTGCCAAATTTGTTTCATTAAAGGAAAAGACATCATTATTATTAACATAAACATGCCCACTCGTTGGTTTATCTACTCCACCCAAAATATGTAACAATGTCGATTTTCCTGAGCCACTCGCACCAACAATCGCAACAAATTCCCCTTTTTCAACTGAAAAACTAATGTCATCCAAAGCTGTAACGAAAGTATTTTTTTCTCCATACGTCTTTGTCAAATGTTCTACTTTTAAAATTTCCATAAAACTCTCCCTTTCTAAAACCATTGTAATACATTATTATGACTTATGAATGACTTTTAGAGTGACAAAATAGTCATAAAAGAAAAAAAACTACAATCTTGTAAAAGAAACTGCAGTAATTATTTTTTCACTATTTTGAACTTGGTAAGAAAAAACAAGTTTTCCATATAAATATTTTTGAGAAATTAAAGTAGAAATATCCCAAGAACTAACATCTCGATAATTCACAGATCCTCCTTCGATACTCGTATAAAAATCGAGTGTCAATTCATAAGTTCCATTTTCTTCTATCAAAGAAGAAAAACGAAGAACAAAACTTGGTGTAAAATCTTTAATATAATCTGAATAAATATATTCTCCTGACATATAAATATAATCATTTAAAATCAAACTCATATTAATACGACGTCCAAAAATTTTCATTGCTTGGCTTTGAAAATCCGAAGACTTCACACGACATTGATTATCTAATATATCGTCACAAAGAACTTCACCAGACATACTTGTTCGCATCATTTCAAAAACGAAATAAAATCGATCTTCTTCCGTATTTAATAAATTAGAAGAAGTATTAAACAAAGAAGATGGGAATTTTTGATGATGCATAAGAGCAGGATAAACTTGATTTTTTAACAACTCATTAATCTGATCTTCTTCCGAAGGACGAAAAAAGATTTGATTTTGATTTTCTTCCAGCTTTGACTGGCTTCCTTTACTTCTTTGAAAAGCAATAAGAATACTTCCCAAGCACATTCCAATGCATGTAACAATTAATATCACCAAAATACTCTGTTCTAGCTTCTTCATATAGTCACCCTTATTCTTTTATTATACATAAAAATTTCAAAAAATTCTATGACAAAACATAGAATTATACAGTTACCTTAAAAAAATGAATAATAAAAGTAGTACCAACTCCTTCTTTACTTTCTACGTGAATTGTCCCGTTTTGTTTCTCAACAATCGTTTTCGACAAATTAAGTCCAATTCCAATACTTTCTGACTTCGTATTTCCTTTATAAAAACGTTCAAAAATATGTGAAAGATCTTCCTTTTTAATTCCGATACCATTATCTTGAATCAAAATTTCTACATAAAGTGGATTATCATTTGCACAAATATGAATACAACCTCCACTTAACGTATGTTCCATCGCATTTTTTATAATATTGACCAAAGCTTCAATCGTCCAGTGAAAATCACAAACACAAGTTAAATCATCAAGAATATCAACATCCCATTGAATATTTTTAAGTTCTAAAGGGATTAAAGAAGGCTGTAACGCCTGTAAAACAATTTTTTTAACACACTCTGGAGTTTTTTGAAAAACAATCGTACCACTATCGATCTGACTCATTTTCAAAAGAGTTACAATAAGCCATTCCATTCGCTCTAGTTGTTCCTTTTGTTGTGACAAAAACTTTTTTACTTCTGATTTTTTTGATTTCGAAGAACTCAAAATATCGTTAATCAAATACATACTAGTCAGAGGAGTACGAAGTTGATGAGAAATATCTGAAAGCGTTCGTTCTAAATTTTTCTTATCTCTCAAAGACGATTCACTAATATTACGTAATTTACTTGTAACTTTCATCAAATCACTTTTTAAACTACTAATACTATCTTCTTGATAATCCTTTAAATCAACCGAATAATCATTTTGCAAAACTCGAAACAAATAATCATGAACATCTTGAATTCTTTTATATTTTTGATAATAAAAATAAATTACAAATCCCCCAATCAAAAAGAATAAAAGCAAAAAACTTAGAAAAAAACTTTGTTTTGTTATCGTTTCCAAAGAAGAAATATAATTCAAGTAAGACAAATGTTCATCATCTGTATAACCATATTTTTTTAACAAATCCATCGAAAAATTTTGACTTGGATTCTTATAAATCTTCATAATGTCGTATTCTAACTCAGGATATGCAAGAACCATATCATTGATAAAATTCACTTGCGTTTCAAAAAAATTTCGACGATATTGTTTCAGTAAAAATTGACTAAAACAAAAAATGATAAAAAAAGATAGGAAAAATAGAAGAAAAAAAGTAAACAATTCTCTTTTATACATTTGAAAAAATTTCATGAGATTTCTCCTATTTTATAACCAACTCCTCGAACCGTTAAAATAATTTTAGGATGATTCACATCGTCTTCAATCTTTTCACGAATTCGTTTAATATAGACCGTTAATGTATTATCATTGACATATTCTTCATTAACATCCCAAATATCCGCCAAAATCTTTTCCCTTGTAAAAACCATATTTGGATTCATTGCTAAAGTAAGTAATATTTTATATTCCAAAGCGGTTAACATCACATCATGACCATTTTTTAAAACCTTTGCAGAATTCAAATCAATCAAAACATTTCCCAAATGAATCAAATTGGTTGCATTTTTTTGATTTCTTCTTAAAACTGCTTTCATTCGACTAATCAACTCTCTCGTTTTAAATGGTTTTGTAATATAATCATCCGCTCCCATATCAAGCCCTTTGACAATAGAAACTTCTTCCAAATTGGCAGTCAAAAAAATAATAGAAACATCTTTTTGATTTTTCATTTCTTCCATGACAGAAAAACCATTCATATCTGGCAAATTCAGATCAAGCAATACCAAATCAATTTCCTTTCTCGAGATAATATCAATAGCATCACGCCCACAAGTAGCAGAATAACAAAGAAAATTTTCTTGTTCCAAACAATATTTCAAACCAGTTAAAATTGCTTCTTCATCCTCTACAATTAATATAGGTACCATAGACTCACCACATTTCTAAAAATTATTATAACATAAGAGAAAAAAAGAAAATGACCAAAATGTCATAGAAAAAAGAAAAAATCTTCAAAAGAAGATTAATTCAATAATTTATCTAAATCGACATCACTTTGTCCATGTTTTATTTGTTCCCAAGAATCTGTTTTCTTAAATAAACAAACAACATTAATTGGTATCCATGATAATAAGAAAACCGTAAATAAGAAAATTCCTGACAAAACATCTTTTGGTTTCTTATGATTATATTTTACAACAAAAATATTCATTAAAACACTTAAGAAATAGAAAATAATAAAGAACACAATACCAGAAGCATATAAGTAAGAGAAGAAATCAAATAGTTCCACTCCTGCTACATGAAATAAGATAAGTACAACAGATAATGCGGAAGTCACTAACATCATAAGTGGTGCCATATACATCATTAACATATCAAAACATGCAATATTACCAGTCTTTACAAACGTTGAAATTAATTTTTTCCAATAAGTACTTAAACAACATAACGTTCCACTCGTCCAACGTTTTCTCTGTTTCCAACTTTCCTTAAACGTAATTGGATGTTCATCATAAGTAATTGCCTCTTCTACAAAAGCAACATTAATTCCACGAATGGCACATTGTCCTGTAAACTCACTATCTTCCGTAATGGTTACTGTATTAAATCCATCTTTTACCACTTCTTTACGCATCATAAATCCCGTACCATTAATCGTAGCAGAACCAGCATAATTCATACGAGCACGATTGTAAAAGAAATTTTGAATAAAATAGAACAATGTATATCCACCTGTAATCCAGTTATCTCCCATATTTTTTGCATCACGGAATCCCTGTGCTACTTGTACTCCTTCACACAATGCATCATTCATACGCGCTAAGAAATCTGGATGAACTAAATTATCAGCATCAAACACCACAAAAGCATCAATATCTTTTCTCTTTTGTAATTTATGAAATGTAAATTTTAACGCATCTGCTTTATACTTTACAGGTACGGTACAATGAATAATCGTAGCACCTGCCTCTTTTGCAGCACCTTCTGTATCATCAGTACAATTATTTGGAACCACAAAGATTTCATATAAATCATGTGGATAATTTTGTTTTTGTAAACTTTGAATCAAAGCACCAATTACCTTCTCTTCATTACGTGTTGGAATCACAATTCCAAACTTATGTTTTGGCTTATGTTTTCCAAACATACTTTTATGATAATTTTTAAACCCAAAAAGACCAGTAATTGCAAAATACATTCCATATATAAAGGTAATAGAAAATATAATATAATAAAGCATAACTAACATTTACAACACCTACTTTATCCTTTCCATAATATCTGTCTCATTCAAACCAAGCATTTTTAATTCTTCTACTTCTTTTTTAATCAATTCTAACGATTGATTAATTTTATTTTGCACAATCTCTTCAATTCTTGATGTAATAAACGTACCTTTCGTCGATACACTTCTTATAATATTCTTATTTTCAAGTTCTGCATAGGACTTTTTTACCGTATTTGGATTAATTCCCAGTTCACTAGCAAGTTCTCTGATACTCAACATTTGATCTCCCGGTTTTAATTTCCCATGAATAATACATTTTTCAATTTCATTAACGATTTGTACATAAATCGGTATTCTACTTTGATAATCAATATCAATCATAGTATCCCCCTTTTCTCTAATTATATAACCGTACTACTTGGGTTAGTACAGGTACAATTATAATACATCTTGTCGAAAAAAGCAATGACAAATTAGTCATAATCACATTCCCATATTTTTCTAATATTAAAAAGAAAAAAGAATAGAAAAATTTTCTAAATGGAAAGAAGAAAATAGAATAGCCAAAAAACTGATATTTAAGTATTTCGAAAAAAATTATTCCTTAACACATCAAAAGTAATTTTCCCTTATTTTTACCTATTAAAATATCTTTCCCTTCATGATATTTTGAATTACTTTTATGACACTGAATAAAATAATACAAATCATCCTCTACCATATACTCATAAATTGTTGCATCCTCTAAAACTTCAAAAGGTTTTTCTTTTCCATGAATACAATCAGGCAAACAATTCGATTGTGGTAAAAAAGTTTTAATAGAGGTTTTTTCTCCATATTCCAGAAACGTTGGATCCTCTTCATCAGAATAAATGGAAAAAGAATCGGATATTAAATAAAGACCACGCGAATCTTTCATTAGCATTTCTTGATTTCCACAACCACAAATTCCAATACATAAACAAAGAAATAATAATAATCTTTTTTGTTTCATACAATTTCTCCCCCTACCTTACTGATTTTTTGAAACCTTGACCGAAAAATAGAAAAGAATCCAAAAACAAGAAGAAAACAAAAAGTCAAAATTGATATACCAAGACAAATGCGATATCCGAAAGACCCATCAAAACGCAACTCATAAGTACCACTATCAACAATTGCTGTCACCAAACCATGCTCATTTTCATAAACAGGAATAATTCGACCATCCTCGCTTCTTAACACATAACCGAAATAAAAAATACGTGGAAACTCAATTTCAACTTCTGAATCTGTATTTATCTCAAATACCATATTTGGAACATGATTAGAAAATACTTGAACTTCCCCATCACCATGAATCAAAATATCTTGATTACGGTTTTCAAAATAAATTTTATTTTCTTCATTCGCTCCAATTTTTTCTGGTAAATACTCTTGCTGCCAACCCATAATAGCTGCATAATTAATTCGATTCAAATCCAAATCAGGACGTTCATTCGAAGGTAGCATCATACCAGAAACAATCACACACAAAATAATGCCCAAAAAAACTACTCGATTTTTACAAGATTGTAAGGCAAGAGGAGATAATAAAGCGACACCAAACACAACAAATAACACAAGTCTCCATCCAAATTGAATCATAAAAAACAAATAAGGAAGAAAAAGCCAAGGAAAAAATAAACGAATAGACATCAAAAAACTAATTCCTAAAAAAACAGTAATCAATAAATATTTTTCACTACATATTTCATGTCTTTTTTTAAAAAGAACATATCCCATCATCCCAAGCACAACAAGAGAAAAACGATAAGAAACAAAATTTTTTGACAAATCAATAAAATACTCAATACCCCATAATGTGGTATGCCAAATCCCCCAAGACATATACCAATCTTTATAAACCATATAATGACCAAACAACTTATGTTCGAACATCGGTTCAAAAAAGAAAGCTGTCAATAAAAGCACGATAACGCAAGCTTTCAAAAAAGGAACCAAAAACTCTTTACGAAATACTTTCTTATAATAAAATAGCATACTTGCTCCCAGAATCAAAGTAACATAAATCATCATGGTAAAATGAGATAAAATTCCTCCAACATAACCAAGAACAAAACAAATATAAAATATTTTTTTCTTATTCTGAAGTAAAGCTGAAATCGAGACAAAAATCAAAGGTAAAAAAATAAAAAGTAAACTTTCTCCCAAAGAATCTCGAACATAAATTTCACACATATGATAGCTACTCGCCATATAAATAACAGAACTAAAAAAAGCGAGTTTACGACTTCGATGAAAAAAATAACTACTATAATACATCGTAAGTCCAGAACCAAAAAGAATAAGAAAATGAAAAATTTTCAAAGAAGTAAGAATATCCAAATGCAAGAATTCCAAACCATAAGACAAATAAGCTCCTAAAGTATGAGCAAGTGGAGGATAAAATAAACGAGTTCCATACCCAAGACCATTCCCCACAAAAGGTAAAATTTTTCCAAATAGTCCACTCCAAAAGTTTTCTTGAATCATGTTTTTGATAAGACCAATATTCATTAAATGGAACCAAGTATCATCATTTTCAATATAAGGATGAAAAAAAAATGGTAATAACAAAACAAAACTAATGAAAAAAATTCCCAACAAAGCGAAACCGTGTTTTTGAAAAAACTTACGCATTATAACCACCTAAAAAAATTATAAAAAAAGAAGTAAAAAAAAGCAATCCATGAAAAAATTTATTTTGAACATAATTTTGTAATAGCAAAACCTACTCCAAAAGCCATACAGAAAAAAAATAAATTAGAAAATGTAATCAAACCAAAAATGCTTTGAAACAAATAACAGATACTGCTCCAAAGAAGACCATCAATACAGATAAAAAAGGAATTACGATTTTTTTTCAAACAAAATTCCACCAAAAAGCTCACCAAAAAAATCCCTATCAAAAGACCTGAAAGAAAACAACTTGTAATCATAATATTTTGTAGTGGTTGACTATAAACAAATAAAACATTTTCATAAACTCCTAACATCAAATAAATAGATGTACCACTAATACCTGGAATAATCATCGTTGCAGCATCCAAAAAACCTAGAAAAAAATAAAGGAAGAATGAAAAAAGAGAAAAAGAAGACGAAACAGAAAAAGAAAAAATAGGAATCAAAAAAGGAATCAAAAAACTAATACCAAAAAGAAAAAAATCACGTCCTCGAGAAAAGGAAATATCTCTTTGAAAACTTGGAACCGTTCCCAAAATAAGTCCCAAAAAAAGAGTCATCGTAAAAAAAGAATAATGAGTTAAAAAATAAAGTAGAATATGACTAAAAAAAACAACAGAAAGAACAATCCCACACCCCAAAGGAATCAAAAAAGAAAGACTTTTACGATAATCCTCCTTCAAATGATTAATCGAATAAATAGCTTGTTCATAAACTCCTAGCATCACAGCAAGCAAAGATCCACTCACACCAGGTATAATTTTACCAATTCCTATGAAGAGACCTTTCAAAAAAAGAAAAAGATTTTTCATAGAACCACCTACAAAAAATCTATTCCACATCTCATAAAATTATAACAAAGGGGCAATGACTCGTAAAACTCTACCAATGATTCTCTTCCAAAGAGGATATTTTTTTAAATGATCTAATGTAATAAATTCACACATCTCTAAAGTATTCTGATAATCTTTTTCCATATCTAAAATACTAGAATCTTGATACAAATAAACAGCATCTTCAAAATGAAGATATAAACTTCGATAATCCATATTAATCGAACCAATAATAGCTTCTCTACCATCCGCAATAACCATTTTTGCATGAACAAAACCTGGTGTATATTCATAAATTTCTACGCCACTAGAAATAAGTTCTTTGTAAAAAGTTCGAGCAACATAATAAATCCAGGTCTTATCCGGAATATGAGGCATAAGTAATTTTACTTCTACTCCACTCATCGCTGCATTACAAAGAGAATGTAACATTTCATGATCAACAATAAAATATGGCATCATAATATGAATAAAATGATTGGCAGTTTGAATCAAATGTAAATAACTCACTTGACCAACTGGATATTGATCAAAAGGATTATCTCCAAATGGTAATACATAACTAGAACTACGTTTTGAAACAACTCCATTTAAAAATGTATCATAATCCTGAGGACCTTTTTCATCTACAAACCAATTTTCTAAAAACATCAAAATAAAATTTTTTACTGCTTCTCCTTCAATTCGAATCGCATTATCTTTCCAATGACCAAAACGCTCGAGTTGATTAATATATTCATCTGCTAAATTAACACCACCAGTATATCCAACTTTTCCATCCACAACTACAATCTTTCGATGATCTCGATTATTATACTGTGTTGAAATCACGGGTACGACTGGATTAAAAACCTTACAATGAATTCCAAAAGCTTTTAATTCTTCTGGATAATTTCTTGGAAGTAACATAAAGGAACAAGTTCCATCATACATAAAATATACTCGAACACCTTCTTTTACCTTTTCTTTTAAAATATCCAAAATAGTATTCCACATATACCCTTTTGCTACAATAAAATATTCTAAAAAGATATAATCTTTGGCATGCCTTAAATCTTCTATCAAATCAGGAAACATATCATCTCCCAAAGGATAATATTTTGTTTTTGTATGTTGATAAATTGGATATCCACTAATCCGATTCATATAAGTAACATAACGTAATACATGTTCTTCTTCCTTTTTTATTTGATTGAATACCTTTTCGTTCTGACGCAAATAAATACTCATATCATTTCGTAGCATTTGATAACGTTTAGAAAGAGCATGGACTCCCACTTGAAGTTTAACAAACAAATAAATAAAAACGCCCAAAGCAGGAAAAAGTAAAATTAAAATAATCCAAGAAATATGAAAAGAAGGACTACCTGGCTGATTAATAATATATATTGTTAAGATAAATCCAAATACTGCTGAACCACCAAACAACAATAATAAATATCTTTGAAAAAAAGCAGCACAAAAATAAATAATGAGAGCTTGAATCAACAAGGCAAGTAATGCAAGTGTAAAACGACTAAATAAAATCTTAAAAGGTAATTGCATCAATAGTGTTAAAAAATTATTTTTTTTCTTCTGATTTTCCATGGTTCCTCCGAATACCTACCATCATAGCAATCGTTTGAATAATACTAATTCCTTCTGAAGCAATCACACAAACAGATAACACCATAGAAATTGGAATATTTGAAAATGGATTTAAAAGTATTAAAATTCCTAAAAAAATAGCAACTACGCTAAAACAAGCAAGATATTTCCAATAATGATCTGTTCCATCATCAAAATTCAAACACAATTGAATTCGATTTGCATTTTTATAAATCAAATATGCTCCAATTACAATAGTTGCCATATCGACAAGCAAATCATTTTTTAAAATAGCAATACCTCCAAAAAGTACAAACACAAGTCCCTTCGTCAAATCATTACTATAAATTCTTGTTTCTCTTGGTAAACGAAAATAAAGAGGGAAATGAAGCACTCCAAAAACAATTCCGAGCATTCCAATTGATAAAATTAATGTACTTAAAATATCCTCTTCTTTAAACAATAAAATGACAGCAAAGAAAATAAATAACCCAGATATTAAAAAAGATTCCCAAAAACCTTTCTTAATTTTATTTTTTTGTTCCTCTAACGATAGCAACCCAATCACATCCTTAACTAGATTGTATCATAATTTAGAAAAAAAGGAAAAATCAAACAGTTAAAACAATACGAAAACTGATATGTCCATAAGCTATACCATAATCGCGACTAAAAGCAAACACACCTGCACGAGTACCAGAAGCATAGAGTCCACCACGTGCAAACCAAATGCCATTAGAACTAACAAACCATGCTTCCTCTCCATACCATGACCCCGAAGGTCTTGTTAAAGTTGCATACGTTTGATCTGCAAAAGGACCTATTTCTCCTGTTGCATCTCCCAAAATCCTTCGACGATAACCTTCCTCAATCATGGCATATACATACATATCATAGTATTGCTTATCCTTTGGAAAATAAAATACATTATTTTTCAAAGAATTGCCATTCGTTGAATCGAACATGATTCCCATAACATATTCCCAAGAACCTCCACTCATATCAAATACTCCACTGTAATTTCCTGTTGTACTAGCTACATTACTTACAGAATTAAAATAATTAATAGTATAACTTCCATCTACTCCAGGACTTGTTTTCTCATACCTGTTACATTCTTGATTATCTCCAGTAAAACCACAAGTAGGTTCTTTTTTTGAAGCATATCCTGTTAAATAATTACTATTGTTATTGATTCTTACACTACTTCTACTTCCAAACTTACTATGTTGAAGATATGTTACTGCTCCCCATTCTGTATTCTTCATCATATGACTATCTAAATTCCTTTTATAATTGTAACTAGAAAGATGTGCATTCGATACGTTGATTCCTCTCCAACTATACACATTTGGTTTAATAATCACTTTATCTGGATTATTTTCATTCTTCTGTGCTTCTTCTTTTGTAGTTGCTCCTTTATATCCCGTCTCAAACTTTCCTACCCACATACCTATACTTTCAAAACTAATAAATGCTGGATGCGTCATGTATTTGCCTACACTACAAGTTCCACTCTCACCACTTATCCCTGGTGTCTTACAAGAATTGTCACTATCATTTGTTGTATCAACTCCAAATTGTATATCAATAATCTGCGGCCTATTTTGGAGAGTTGTTAACCCTTCATATTCTCCCATATCAAATATCTTATATTTGTATCTTGGGATCCAAACAAAATACGACTCAATATTACTCTCTGGTATTTCTTCTCCATTTTGATAATTGATACTTTCGTCTTCTAATATAACTGCATTCGCCCATTGTTGATTTCCATACTCATACCATTTCTCTTGAACATTTGCTTTATGTACTGTTCCATTATTATCTATTGTTACTGGTATTAACTCATCTTTCCATATTGGATCGGTTCCATTTAAAATATCTTCGGTATATCTTGTTACAAAATTAACAGTACATGTTGTCTTCGTTTGACTTAAACTATTTACATTAAAGTTCCAATGAAAGTAATCCCAACTACCCATTGCTCCTTTATCACAAGTAATACTCTCTACTCCTTTTTTATCTTCTCTAGTTGGTGTTTGATTCACGCTGACTCCATCTACTTTGAAATTTATCTTAATATCATAATTATCTAAATAATTTGGTACACTTCCTTTAATTACATCATAATCCTCTGTTTCTTCAAACAAAGAATACGTTTGGTAAAGAATAATCCCTGCTACCAAGAGCATGAGTCCAATACTAAATACAATTATGATTTGTTTTTTCTTTTTATTTTTTTGAAACGGAATCATACCCATAAAAAAACCACTATCCTTACTTCTAAGTTTAGTAGTTTCTACATACTTTTTCTCTTTTGTAACACCAATTTTATCATATATTTATATATTATATCTAGAAAATTACTATTTTTAAAACAAAAATTCTTTCAAAAAAAGAATGATAAAATCACTCTTTAATGAATCATATTCATAAACTGTTCCAATGAAGTTGTTTTATGAATTGGATATCTTGGAATCTTATACTTATCATTACCTCGACTAGATTTATAAGATCCTCCTATAAAAGCAAGTTTAAATCCAACCTCTTTTAAACTTTGAATTGCCAAATCATTATAAGCATAAAAAGGAAAACAAAAAGCTGTACTAGAACCAGTTCTTTCAATAGATAAACGTAAGTCTTGTAATACTTCTTCTTTAGAAGAACAAAGCATTTTAGCTCCTCTTGGCTGATTGGAACAAACTCGTTCCTGATGCATATCATAAGTATGGCTTTCAATATCCAAATATTCAGATTGATAATTATCTACACTCCACCAACCACTAATCAAAAATAAAGTTGCATGCATTTGATACTCTTCCAGTAAAGGGATTAACTTATTTCCATTATGTTTTCCCGTTCCCATTGCTCCATCATCAATTGTAAGTAACACACTTCTTGCTGGAAGTTCAATTTCCCCATATATCCAAGCTCGATACTCTTCCATCGTTAACGTCTTATATTGATTTTTCTTTAAATATTCCAATTGTTCTCGAAAATTCTTAACATCCAAACAATTCCCTTCATTACAAACTTCTTGAGCTTCCGAATTATAAAAGAAATGATAATTTAATACTGCAATATGAGTTGCTTTCGCATTAATATCAGGAAGACCTTTTATCACAGTCGTAGATTTCGGATTCTCAATAACTATTGTCTCTCCATTCATAATTTTTTTCATATGTTCTTCAGTTGTATTTTGATGAATCACATATCGATTAATAGAATCTATTTTTGTATCCTTTTTAGTTGTTTGATTATTATCAACAAACTTTAATAGCTCAGAACTTCCAAATAAAAAACCATATTCTTGAAACAAAGAAACTCTTTGCTCACTACTATCCTTTTGCTCTATATAAATAGCTCCAGGTTTTAAACGTAAAGTCCCATTTAACCAAGAAATATATTCCATCTCAGAAATCGTATATTTTTTTTGATCTGATAAAACTTTTAAAAATTCCTTTTCTTTCTCCACAGTAATACAAGAATTAGATTTGCAATCACTCTTCTCCTCAGCAAAAGAAATGACCGATACAAAAGAAGCTTCTTCTTCCAAAGGTTCCTTCTCACTTGCCTCTACTTCATCTTTTTTTACTCCAAAAATATCTTCAAAATAACTCACATAATAAAATATTTCATCCGCATACAACACAGATAATGTAAGAGGTTGTAATATCGTTAACACCTCTTCCCCATCTTGAAAAAAATTCATATCTCCCAATGTTGAAATCTCTTTTGAAAGCGGCACATAATAATCTGGAATTGTTTTTCTTTCACTTTTATCTATTGGAGTCACATCTTCATAAAATACATAATAGCTAGAATCCTTAATTTTAAAATATGTCTGATTGCTCTTCGAAATTTCTATTTCTTCTAAATCAAACGAATAATCTTTTGCCAAATTTCCTATAATTGGATAAGAAGAATCTAACGATTGATAAATTTTGGCATCATTTCGAACCATTACGGAAGAAGCATAATGCAAGCGAATCTCTTCTACCTGTTTGAATTCCTTTTCCTTTAAATAATATTGATACCCAAAATAAGAAATCACACCAAAAAGAAGAAAAAACAAAAAAAACAAACACACTTTAACCCCTTTTTTCAACTTTCTCATAAACTCACCTAAAATTATTATAAAAAAAAGAACAACAAATTACTAGGTTCTTTCTTAAAATACTTGTTCTAATTTCTTTAATCGAAACATCTCTCGTTTCAAAGAATAATAATCTGGAACTACCTTATCTTCCTTTTGAAGTCCAACCAAAACAAAATCATACTTTTTATAATTTAACAAACAAACTCGCTCAAAGCCTTCCTTTTGAAAACGTTCCAAAGAAGAAACATCCAAATCATATTTATCAATATAATATTCATTTTTCTCATTCAAAAACAATTCCTTTCCTACATAAATAGAAAACAAATCATTCTTACACTTTTTTTTGGAAAGATATCCACGAACAGTCACAGAAGTAATCAAAGGAATCGATAACGTATTTTGCAAATGAAGTGGATTTAAATAATTCTCACTTCGAAACGAATACTCTCTCGTCTTTCCTACACTTCCAATTCCATAAAACAAAAATAAATTTGATTTTTCCATATTTCTACCTCAAAAGTTGACATCTATTCTAAAGAAAAGAACATTCTTTGTCAAATAAAAGAATTGGCTTATAACGATTTTCATGTCTTTGATACAAAGCAATCTCTTTCTCTTGATAAGTAACAAGCACATATTCACTTTCTTGATTGCAATATAATTCATTGGCATGAGCAATTTTGATCAAATCTTCCTTACTAGCTTCATATTTTTGATAAGATAAAAAAGAACGAAAATCTTGTAATGCAAAAGTTCCTGCTTCGATATCACCCAATGTAATAGCCTGATTGATATCATATTGACCTAATTTCATTCTCCGTAAGCTTGTCATTTCACCAACCGTTCCAAGTCGATAACTAATATCTCGAACGAGACTTCGAATATAAGTTCCCTTAGATACAGTTACAAGGAAAGTTCCTTCTCCATTACAATACTGAAGTAATCGAATATCATAAACTTCAATATTCTGAATTGGCAACTCAACTTCCTTTTTTTCCCTCGCATACTCATATAACTTTTTCCCATTTATTTTCTTAGCAGAATAAATAGGAACTTCTTGCTTTTGAGGCCCAATAAACGTAGAAAGAACTGATTTCAATTTCTCTTTACTTGGAATAATATTACTTTCTTGCAACACATTACCTGTACAATCTAATGTATCAGTTTCCCTTCCAAATCGAAACCCGACCAAATACTCCTTATCATGATTTGTTAACTTTGCTACAAATTTTGTATAATCTCCGACACATAGTACCAATACTCCAGTAGCTAAAGGATCTAAAGTGCCCGTATGACCTATCTTTTTTGTATGCAAAAGATGAGAAACTTTATTTACAACATCACGACTTGTAAAATACCTAGGTTTATCAATCACTATAATTCCATTCATAAAAAAACTCCAATAACTCTATTATACCATTGAAACAAAATATAAAAAATTAAAGTTTTAATTTTAGGCATGGTTGTATCTCATTTTCATGAAACGTATAACCATCGATATCCAGCGTTCGATTATGAATGATTAAAAGAAGAAAAACTGGAATTAATAAACCTTTTCCATTTTTATGTTGCTGCAAATCACTTAAAGCTGGAACAGAAATATTTTTTTCTTTTCCTCTAGGGTTCTCATTCTATGCATATTTCTTCCTCCTAAATATAAAATAACATAAAAAAATGTAAACACATCTTTTTTACGTATCTACATTTATTTTATCAGTTTAACCATCTAATCTTCTTTTTTCATTTCTGTGATAATCTTTTCAATTCGATTACCATATTCAATCGACTCATCATAAACAAATTTTAATTTTGGAGTCTGACGCAAATCCATTCGTTCCGCCACAAACTTTCTTACAAAATCTTTTGCTTCATCCATTTCCTTTTCAAGTTGCTTATGATCTATTTCACTTAAACTAGTAAAATAAACTTTCGCAAAAGATAAATCTGGAGCAATTTCACTACCCGTAATTGTAATCGATTTCATTAAATCATCCGTTGATTCTTGTAGTAAAATATCTGAAATTGTTCGATTAAGTTCTGCTTCAATTCGCTTTAATTTAATTCAAATGTGTTTCACCTCAACCATCTCATAAGCTTCTAATATATCTCTCTCTTTAATATCACTATAAGATTCTAACGTAATTCCACATTCAAAACCTTTTTTCACTTCTTTTACTGTATCTTTTTCTCTTTGAATACTAGCAATTTTTCCATCATGAATAATAATACCATCACGAATCACTCGAACACTCGCACCATTTTTCATAATACCTTCTGTTATATAGCATCCAGCAATTTTTCCAACTTTACTAAACGTAAATATTTTACGAATCTCTGCACTACCTAAAACTTTTTCTTCAAATTCTGGATCTAACAATCCTTTCATTGCAAGTTCCATCTCTTCTACAGCTTTATAAATAATCGTATAAAGACGAATATCTACACTATATTCTTTCGCCACTTCTTTCGTAATCGAAGAAGGACTAACATTAAATCCGATCACAATCGCATCCGAAGCATTCGCTAAAACGACATCACTTTCTGTAATCGTTCCAATTCCACTACGAATTACCTTAACTCGTACGCCTTCCACATCAATTTTTTCAAGTGCATTTCGAACCGCTTCTTCAGAACCTCTCACATCTGCTTTTAACACTACATTAATTTCTTTCTGACCAGCATTAATTTTTGAAAATAAATCATCCAAAGAAACAATTTCTTTCTTACCAACATTAGCACGTTTCTGTTCATAACGTTTTTCAGCAATTTTCTTTGCTTCACTTTCCGTTTCAAACGCCATGAACTTATCTCCAGCACTTGGATTATCACTAATGCCCGTAATTTCTACTGGGGTAGATGGACCTGCTTCTACAATTGAAACACCAAGATCATTTTTCATAGTTCTGACCTTACCAAAGAATGTTCCAACAACAATTGGATCTCCCAAACGTAACGTTCCATTTTGAATTAATAAAGATGCAACTCCACCAATATTTTTATCCAATTTACTTTCAATAACTGTACCAACTGCATAACGATTTGGATTTGCTTGATAATTATTTACTTCACAAATCGTATTAATCGTTTCAAGAAGATAATCGACTCCTTCTCCAGTCATCGCACTAATTGGAACAAAAGGATACTCTCCTCCCCACGCTTCTGGAGTAATTCCATGTTCACTCATTTCCTGCATGATTCGTTCCACATTAGCTTCTGGCTTATCTATTTTATTCACTGCTACAATAATTGGAACATTTGCAGATTTAGCATGATCAATCGCTTCTTTCGTTTGAGGCATCACTCCATCATCAGCAGCAACAATAATAATAACAATATCTGTAACACTTGCTCCTCTTGCTCTCATCTCAGTAAAAGCAGCATGTCCTGGAGTATCAATAAAAGTAATCTTTCCTCCATTATGTTCTACTTGATAAGCACCGATATGTTGTGTAATTCCACCAAACTCACTATCCACAACCTTACTGTTTCGAATATAATCGAGAAGGGTTGTTTTGCCATGATCAACATGTCCCATAATCGTTACAACAGCAGGACGCAACACCAAATCTTCTTCTTTATCATTAATTTCATATTCTTCAAAATTTGCTACATTTTGTGTTTCTTCTCGTTTCAAAGTCTTTCCATAATCCATTGCTACAATTTCAGCATTTTCAAAATCAATGACTTGATTTAGTGAAACCATAAGACCAAGACTCATCAATTTCTTAATAATATCAGTCCCACTAATTCCCAAAACATTTGCAAAATCAGAAACCGTCATATTTTGCTCATACAATACGACATTTTCATCACTCTCATTACGTTGTAGCTTTTCTTTATGTTTATACATTTCTTTTCGTTTATTAAAATACTCTTCTTTACTACTTTGAAGTTCACTTTTCTTCTTTAACTTTTGCTTTTTTGTATGATCCTGAATATGTTGAAGATTACTTGATTCAATAATATCTTCTACTAAACCGTCAATATTTTCTTCGTCTTCAATTGTTGCTTCTTGATCAGTACTAATCAAATTAATTGCAAAATCCAAATTAATCACATCATCATCAGACAAATAATCTTCTGCACGACGTACATCAATTCCCAAACTTTCACACTTTTTTAAAATCTCTGCTACGGACAAATTAACACTTTCTGCATATTCTTTTACGTTCATTTAAATTCCTCGCTTTCTATTGAATTAACAAACTTTCTAACTCTTCATAAATAGATTCTGGTACTTCTACTTCCAAAACTCGATTCAAAATTTTACTCTTTTTTGCTTTTTCAAAAACTTCCAAAGACTTTTTTAAATAAGCACCTTTTCCATTCATTTTCCCAGTTAAATCTACTTTTACTTCTCCAATTGGAGTTCGTACAACACGAATTAAATCTTTTTTTTCACACGTTTCCCTTGTAATAACACAAGTACGCATCGGTATCTTTCGTTGTTTCATAAAGATCCTTTCTAAGCTTGGTTACCTTCCAAAGTAACTTGTTCTAATGTTTTCACTTCAATCTTATATTTTGTCAAACGACTTGCAAGCTTAATGTTACTTCCTTTTTTCCCGATTGCTAAAGATAATTGATCATTTGGTACAATCGCCAGAGCTTCTTTTTTCATTGGATCTAATATATTAACAATCACTCCTTTAGCAGGAGATAAAGCTTCTTTAATAAATTCACTTGGATCCTCTTGATATAAAATAAGATCGACCTTTTCTCCATTCAAATCCTTTAAAATACTACAATTCGACTGCCTCTCTCACCAATACAAGCTCCTTTGGCATCCACTTTTTCATTCGTCGAATAAACAGCTACTTTGCTTCGTAATCCTGCTTCCCTTGCAACAGCATAGAGCTCAATCGTTCCATCTACTAGCTCAGGAATTGAGGTTTCAAATAAACGTTTTACAAATCCATAATGCTTTCTAGAACACAAAATAAATGGTCCTTTGGTTGTTTCTTCTACACGTGTAATATAGAC